>JANNKS010000607.1:0-4987 GCA_031396425.1 Rhizobacter sp.
CCGACCCCGCGCCCTTGCCGTAGTAGAGCGTCGAGCCGACGGCGTCGCCGTGCACCACGACCGCGTTCATCGCGCCTTCCACGTTGGCGATCAGGCGCTGGTTCGGAATCAGCGTCGGGTGCACGCGCAATTCGATGCCGCCCGCCGATGCACCGGCAGCGGCGCGCCGCTTCGTGATGCCCAGCAGCTTGATGCGGTAGCCCAGTTGTTCGGCGTAGGTGATATCCGCCGCCTGCAACTTCGTGATGCCCTCGTCGTAGGCACGTTCGAACTGCACCGGTGTGCCGAATGCGATGGCGCTCATGATGGTCGCCTTGTGCGCGGCGTCGACGCCTTCGATGTCGAAGGTCGGGTCCGCCTCGGCATAACCCAGGCGCTGCGCCTCCTTCAACGCGACGGCGAAGTCCAGCCCCTTGGCGCGCATCTCCGAGAGAATGAAATTGGTGGTGCCGTTGATGATGCCGGCGATCCATTCAATTCGGTTGGCCGTCAGCCCCTCGCGCAGCGCCTTGATGATCGGAATGCCGCCCGCCACCGCCGCTTCGAAGGCCACCACCACGCCCTTCGCGCGCGCCGCGGCAAAGATTTCAGTGCCATGCACCGCGAGCAGGGCCTTGTTCGCCGTGACCACGTGTTTGCCCGCCGCAATCGCCTCGATCATCAGCTGCCGCGCAATCCCGTAGCCGCCGATGAGTTCGATGACGACGTCGATGTCGGGGTTGGTGATCACGGCGCGCGCGTCGCCGACCACCTGCACCGCGTCGCCGACGATTCTGCGGGCGCGCACCGTATCGAGGTCGGCCACCATCGTGATGCGGATCTCGCGGCCGGCGCGACGCTGAATTTCTTCCTGGTTGCGCGCCAGCACCTTGAACGTGCCGCTGCCCACCGTGCCGATGCCCAGCAGGCCCACGCGAATCGGTTTGATCTGTTCAGCCATGGAGTTCTCAGCGTGCATGCCGTTTGCTGTAGTGGTCGAGGAACCGGGCGATGCGTCCGATCGCCTCGGCAAGGTCGTCGGAGTTGGGCAGGAAGACAAGCCGGAAATGATCCGGCGTGGCCCAGTTGAAACCGGTGCCCTGCACGATCAGCACCTTTTCCTCGGCCAGCAGGTCGTAGGCGAACTGCTGGTCGTCTTCGATCGGATAGAGCTTTGGGTCGAGCTTGGGGAACATGTAGAGCGCCGCCTTGGGCTTGACCACGCTGACGCCCGGAATGTCGCTGAGCAGCTTGTACGCGAGGTCGCGCTGGCGGCCCAGGCGCCCGCCCGGAGCCACCAGGTCGTTGATGCTCTGGTAGCCGCCGAGCGCGGTCTGAATCGCCAGCTGGCCCGGCGTGTTGGAACACAAGCGCATCGAAGCCAGCATGTTCAGGCCTTCGATGTAATCGCGCGCATGGCGTTTCTCGCCCGACACCACCATCCAGCCGGCGCGGTAGCCGCATGACCGGTAGTTCTTCGACAGGCCGTTGAAGGTCAGGCACAACACGTCTTCGGCAAGCGCGGCGATGCTGGTGTGGGTGTGGCCGTCGTACAAGGTCTTGTCGTAGATTTCATCGGCGAGGATGATCAACTGATGCTGGCGCGCCACTTCGATGATCTCGCGCAGCACCGCATCCGGGTACAGCGCCCCGGTCGGGTTGTTCGGATTGATCACGACAATCGCCTTGGTGTTAGGCGTGACCTTGGCGCGGATGTCGGCGATGTCAGGCAACCAGTCGGACTGCTCGTCGCACAGGTAATGCACCGGCGTGCCGCCCGACAGCGCCACCGAGGCGGTGTACAGCGGGTAGTCGGGCGCCGGAATCAGCACTTCGTCGCCGTTGTTGAGCAAGGCGTTCAGGCTCATCGTGATGAGTTCGGACGCACCGTTGCCAAGGTAGACGTCGTCCACCGTGACACCGCGGATGTGCTTTTCCTGCGTGTAGTGAACCACGGCTCGACGCGGCGCGAACAGGCCCTTGCTGTCGGTGTAGCCGGCGCTGTGCGGCATGTTGCGGATCATGTCCTGCACGATTTCGTCGGGCGGCTCGAGGCCGAACGCGGCGATATTGCCGATGTTGAGCTTGATGATCTTCTGCCCCTCGTCCTCCATCTGGCGCGCCTTTTCAAGCACCGGCCCGCGGATGTCGTAACACACATTGGCAAGCTTGCTCGACTTGGCGATGGGTTTCAAAAGAATCTCCAGCAGACGTCGCCATTGCAACGCAGAACATAGAATTTAACCACAGGGTTGCTGCACTGCAGCAGTCCCCTGATGCTCCGTACCCTCGCCCGGCCCCGTGGGGCCGACCTTGTTCACACTCCGTGGTCTCCATGAAGCTGCACGCCGATCGTCTGGACGGTCCGAACGCCATCGCCCGCCACGGCAGCGAAGGCGTGGTGGTGAACGGCATCGAGTACCGGCGCAGTTGCATCGTGCCCTGGCAGGGTGCGATACAGGATTGGCCGATTGACCAGTTTGCAGCGCTGCAGGCATCACATTTCGAGCAGCTGGCCGCGCTGTCACCCGAGCTTGTGATTTTCGGCAGCGGCTCGCGCCTGCGCTTCGTTCCCGCGGCGCTGCTGCGTTGCCTCTACGAGCGGCGCATCGGCCTCGAAACGATGGACACGGCCGCTGCCTGCCGCACCTACAACGTGCTGATCAGCGAGGGCCGCGCCGTCGTGGTGGCGCTGCTTTTCGAGCCGCCCTAGGCCCCGGCGCGTTGAGCCGGGACAGCGCAAGGCAGCGCAGCGCAGCGCTTATAATTTGGAGCTACGCCCGCGAGGGCGCAAATGCGCACAAGAATCCATGACGCCAGCCCTGAACAAACCCCTGCCGGAATTCGAAGCGCAAGCCACCGGGGGGGTGAAGTTCACCCCGTCAGCGTTTCTCGGGCGGATGGTGGTGCTGTACTTCTACCCCAAAGACAATACCCCCGGCTGCACCACCGAAGCGATGCAGTTCCGAGACCACCACAAGGAGTTCACGCGCGCCGGTGCAGTGGTGTTCGGCGTGTCGCGCGACAACATGGCGTCGCACGACAAGTTCAAGCAAAGCCTGGAGTTGCCGTTCGACCTGATCGCCGACACCGAAGAGAAACTGTGCCACATGTTCGGCGTGGTCAAGAACAAGATCATGTACGGCAAGAAGGTCAAGGGCATCGAACGCAGCACCTTCCTGATTGACACCGCGGGCATCCTGCAGGCGGAATGGCGCGGCCTGAAGGTGGCCGGCCACGTTGACGAGGTTCTCAAGGCGGCCAAGGCCCTGAAGAAGGCCGCTTGAACGCGGGCGCTGTGACGCACCGCCTGCCATTGCGCACTATGTAACGCCCACTTGCACTGTGGCGGCACGACAAGGTGATCCAGGCAAGCCCTTGTGCATAATCTTTTTCATGCCCCGGAGCAGCAACGCTCGCCCCCGCCGAAAGCCGCACAGCCGACTGTGCGGCTTTTTTGCTTTCCAGCTTTTCTGAACCCGCCATGCCACTGCCCAAGCCCCCTGCCAAGCGCGCTTCGCTGCTGAACCCGGCCGACTTTGATTCACAGGCCGCGCCCAGGCCCGCAGCGAGACCGCAAAAAACCGGCGTTCGTGCCGAACCTGCAGCACCCGCCGTGCTCGAGTTGTACGACGAGTCTGCCGCCGGATCGGCAGTTGCCGCGAAACCCGCCAAAGCGGCCAAGCCCACCATTGCGGTTGCCGCCGCACCGAAGGCCGTGGCCGCGCAAGCGCGTCCGCGCAAGCCGCGCGGCACCGGACCGGCCACCCTGTTCGTGCTCGACACGAACGTGCTGATGCACGACCCAACCTCGCTGTTCCGCTTCGACGAGCACGACATCTACCTGCCGATGATCACGCTCGAAGAACTCGACGGGCACAAGAAGGGGATGACGGAAGTCGCCCGCAACGTGCGCCAGGTCAGCCGCGATCTTGACGCGCTCGCCGCCACGCTGGGTACACGTGACGTGACGAGCATGGCCGACGGCGTGCCTTTGAGCCGCACCGGCCACCGCGAAGCGGGTGGCCGGCTGTTCTTCCAGACCCAACTGATCAACGTCACGCTGCCGGCAGGCCTGCCGCCGGGCAAGGCCGACAACCAGATCCTGGGCGTGGTGCAGGCCTTGCGAGAGCAGTACCCGGGCCGTGATGTGGTGCTGGTGTCGAAGGACATCAACATGCGCATCAAGGCGCGCGCCCTCGGCCTGCCCGCCGAAGACTACTTCAACGACAAGACGCTCGAAGACGGCGACCTGCTCTACACCGGTGTGCTGCCGCTCCCGGCCGATTTCTGGGAACGCCATGGCAAGACCATGGACAGCTGGAACTCGGGCGGCGCCACCTGCTATCGCATCAGCGGCCCGCTGGTGCCGTCGTTGATGGTCAACCAGTTCGTCTACCTGGAAGCCCCCGGCGCAGTGCCGCTTTACGCCAAGGTCACGGAAGTGACCGGCAAGACCGCGGTGCTGCGCACGCTGAAGGAATACACGCACCAGAAGAACGCGGTGTGGGGCGTGACGGCGCGCAACCGCGAGCAGAATTTTGCCCTCAACCTGCTGATGGACCCGGAGTGCGACTTCATCACGCTCACCGGCACCGCAGGCACCGGCAAGACGTTGATGACGCTGGCCGCCGGCTTGAGCCAGGTGATGGACGAGCGGCGCTATACGGAAATCATCGTCACGCGTGTCACCGTTCCGGTGGGCGAGGACATCGGCTTCCTGCCCGGCACCGAAGAAGAGAAGATGAGCCCGTGGATGGGCGCGCTGGACGACAACCTCGAGGTGCTGTCCAAGGGTGATGGCGGCGCAGGGGACTGGGGCCGCGCGGCCACGAGCGACCTGGTGCGCAGCAAGATCAAGATCAAGAGCATGAACTTCATGCGCGGCCGCACCTTCCTCAACAAGTTCGTGCTGATCGACGAGGCGCAGAACCTGACGCCCAAGCAGATGAAGACCCTCATCACCCGTGCCGGCCCGGGCACCAAGATCGTCTGCCTCGGCAACCTG
>JANNKS010000608.1:0-5857 GCA_031396425.1 Rhizobacter sp.
TGACGGTTGCCGACCCGACACCTATAGTGCGTGGCTGAAGGCGTTCCAGTTTCTGGAACCCGCCGTTCCAGATCGAACCCACCCACCGGAGTGCCGCGCATGAACAAGCCCAACGATGCCCCCATCAACCGTGCCGCCCGCCAGGTGGTCAGCGGCGTGCAGAAGATGACGCCTTCGGAAGCGTTCGTCGAAACCATGGTCGCCAATAACGTGACCGACATGTTCGGCATCATGGGTTCGGCTTTCATGGACGCGATGGACATCTTCGCGCCCGCAGGCATCCGTCTGATCGCGGTGGTGCACGAACAGGGCGCGGCGCACATGGCCGACGGTTACGCCCGCGTCAGCGGCCGCCACGGCGTGGTGATCGGCCAGAACGGCCCGGGCATCAGCAACTGCGTGACCGCCATTGCCGCGGCCTACTGGGCGCACAGCCCGGTGGTGATGATCACGCCCGAAACCGGCACCATGGGCATGGGGCTCGGTGGCTTCCAGGAAGCGAACCAGCTGCCGATGTTCCAGGAGTTCACGCGCTACCAGGGCCATGTGAACAACCCCAAACGCATGGCCGAGTACACGGCGCGTTGCTTCGACCGCGCCATTTCGGAAATGGGCCCGACGCAGCTGAACATTCCGCGCGACTACTTCTACGGCGAAATCACCTGCGAGATTCCGAAGCCGATGCGGGTCGACCGTGGCGCGGGTGGCGAGAAGACGCTCGCCGAGGCGGCTGAACTGCTGGCCAGCGCCAAGTTCCCGGTCATCCTGGCGGGCGGTGGCGTCGTGATGGGCGATGCAGTGCAGGAATGCCAGGCATTGGCCGAACGGCTCGGCGCACCGGTGGTGAACGGCTACCTGCGCAATGATTCCTTCCCCGCCAGCCACCCGCTGTGGGCCGGCCCGCTGGGCTACCAGGGCTCGAAGGCGGCGATGAAGCTGATCGCGCAGGCCGACGTGGTGCTGGCACTCGGTTCGCGCATGGGCCCGTTCGGCACCTTGCCGCAACATGGGCTGGACTACTGGCCGAAAAACGCCAGGATCATCCAGGTCGAGGCCGACCACACCAACCTGGGCCTGGTGAAGAAGATCACGGTGGGCATTTGTGGCGACGCGAAGGCCACCGCCGCGGCGCTGCTGGCGCGCATCGCCGGCAAGACGCTCGCCTGCGACGCCACCAAGGCACAGCGCGCCGCGACCATCCAGACCGAAAAGGCAGCGTGGGAGAAAGAGCTTGACGGCTGGACGCACGAGCGCGATGCCTACAGCCTGGACGTGATCGAAGAGGCGAAGAATGAGGGCGGGGTTGGCAAATCGGGCTGGTTGCACCCGCGCCAGGTGCTGCGCGAGCTGGAAAAGGCGATGCCGGCGCACGTGATGGTGTCCACCGACATCGGCAACATCAACGCGGTGGCGAACAGCTACCTGCGCTTCGAAGAGCCGCGCAGCTTCTTCGCGCCGATGAGCTTCGGCAACTGCGGCTATGCTCTGCCGACGATGATCGGCGCCAAGGTCGCCGCGCCGCACCGCCCGGCGATCGCCTACGCGGGCGATGGCGCCTGGGGCATGAGCATGAGCGAGATCATGACCTGCGTTCGTCACGACATTCCGGTCACGGCCGTGGTGTTCCACAATCGCCAATGGGGCGCGGAGAAGAAGAACCAGGTCGACTTCTACAACCGCCGCTTCGTCGCAGGCGAACTCGACAACCAGAGCTTCGCCGGCATCGCCAAGGCCATGGGAGCCGAGGGCATCGTGGTCGACAAGCTCGAAGACGTGGGCAAGGCGCTCAAGAAGGCGATCGACCTGCAGATGAACCACGGCAAGACCTGCGTGATCGAAATCATGTGCACGCGTGAACTCGGTGATCCGTTCCGGCGCGATGCCTTGGCCAAGCCGGTGCGCTTCCTGGACAAGTACAAGGACTATGTTTGAGCGGCGATCGACCGCTCTTGCGGCGACGGCTGGCGGCTGGGCGCTGCCATGCGTGACCACCTCCTGACGCTCAACGCCGGCTCGTCGTCGATCAAGTTCGCGCTCTTTGGCGTCGCGGGTGACCTGAACACGCCCACCGTGACCGGGCAGGCCGACGGCCTGGGCCTGAACGCGACGCTGAAGATCCGCAATGCAGAAGGTACGACGCTGCATGAGGCGCCGCTCGCGGCCAGTGGCGGCAAGACGTCGGCACACCATGACGCATTGGCCGCCGTGCTGAACTGGTTGCGAGCCAAACAGGGCGACGTCAACGTCTGTGCCGTCGGTCACCGCATCGTGCACGGGGGCACCGAGTTCGCTCAACCGATACTCATCGACGATGAAGTGCAGGCCGCCATTGCCGCGCTGCAGCCGCTCGCGCCGCTGCACCAGCCGCACAACCTCGCGGGCGTGCAGGCGGCGCGTGCGGCGTTTGGGCTTGTACCGCAGGTGGCGTGTTTCGACACCGCATTTCATCGCACCCAGCCCGACATGAACCAACGCTTCGCCGTGCCGCAGTCGCTGCACGATGCCGGCGTGCGCCGCTATGGCTTTCACGGTTTGTCGTACGAATCGATTCGTGCCCAGTTGCTGGCTGCCGATGAACGCGCCGCCCAGGGCCGCATCGTGATCGCCCATTTGGGTAATGGGGCGTCGATGTGCGCGATGCGTTCGGCCCAGTCGGTCGCCACGACGATGAGCTTTTCACCCCTCGACGGCCTGCCCATGGGGACGCGTTGCGGCCGGCTCGATGCCGCCGTGGTGCTGTACCTGCTGCAAAACGACGGGCGCAGTGCAGACGACGTCAGCCGGCTGCTGCACCGCGAGTGCGGGCTGCTCGGCCTGTCCGGCGTGTCGAGCGACATGCGCGAGCTGCTGGCCTCGGGCGCGCAGGGTGCCCGCCTGGCGATCGACTATTTTGTTGAGCAGGTGCTGCGCGAACTCGCCGGCATGGCCGCCGCGCTGCGCGGCATCGACAGGCTGGTGTTCACTGGAGGCATTGGCGAGAACGCCGCGGTGCTGCGGGCACGCATCGTCGAAGGCGCCGGCTGGATGGGCATGAAGCTCGACACGCCGGCAAACCGCCGCGGCAGCGGCTTCATCAGCAGCGCCGACAGCCTGGTTCCGGTGCAGGTGTTGCACACCGACGAAGAAGCAGTCATCGCCCGTCACACGGCGCGTCTGGCCTGGCCTCAAGGGGCTTCATCCACGGGTTGAAATGCCAGACCGCAGCTCGCTAAGATTGCGGCAAACCACAGCGGGAAACAGCGATGGATCTGGAACTCAACGGCAAACGCGCCCTCGTGACCGGCGGCAGCCGCGGCATCGGCAAGGCGATCGCGCGCGTGTTGGCCCAGGAAGGGGTGAACGTCGCGCTGCTGGCGCGCAACCCGCAGACCCTGGCCGCTGCGGCGGCCGAGTTGAGCGCCGAGACCGGCCGCAAGGTGATCGGAGTCAGCGCCGACACCACGGACGACGACACGCTGCGCCACGCCATCAGCGACGCCGCACGACAGCTGGGCGGCGCGTTCGACATCCTCGTGAATGCGGCAGCAGAGCCGGCAGGCTTCGCCGGGCCCCCGAAGCTGGGCGAGATCTCGAGCGCGTATTTCCACACCGAGATGGACACCAAAGTGATGGGCTACATCCGCTGTGCCCGCGAAGTGGTTCCAGGCATGCGCGCCGCAGGTTGGGGCCGCATCGTCAACATCAGCGGGCTGGGTGCGCGCCAGACCGGCAATGCGGTGGGCAGCATGCGTAACATCGCCGTAGCGGCGTTGACGAAAAACATGGCCGATGAGCTGGGTGCCGCAGGAATCAACGTGACCGTCGTGCATCCGGGCTTGACCCGCACCGAGCGCACCGCGCCGATGATGGCAGCGCGCGCAGCAGCGCAAGGCGTTTCAAAGCAGGCCGTTGAAGAACAATTGGCCGCGGGCAACTCCATCAACCACATGGTCGACGCGCTCGAAGTGGCACATGTGGTGGCGTTCCTTTGCTCACCGAAGTCCAGGGCGATCAACGGCGACGCCATCGCTGCGGGCGGCGGGGCGCCGCGCAGCATTCACTATTAGCGGGCGCGTGCCGGGACCGGCCCGCCCAGCACGAAGGAGCGTCGAATGAAAACCTCTCTTCCCCGACGCGACGAAGAACTCTTCGCGATCCTGAAGAACGAGCTGTTCACGGCGGTCGTGGGCGATGTGCTCGACGTGATGGGCCACCGGCGCCAGTTCCTGCCCGCGGGCATCGCACCGCTCGTGGCCAAGACCAAGATCGCCGGCCGCGCGATGCCGGTGCTCGAAGCCGACATCTTCTCCGACGGCTCGCCCGCGTCGGGCGGTCCACTCGCCCACAAGCCATTCGGGCTGATGCTCGAGGCGCTCGACGACTTGATGCCTGGCGAAATCTACGTTGCCACCGGCGCGTCGCTGCGCTACGCGTTGTGGGGCGGGTTGATGTCGACACGCGCCACGCACCTGAAAGCGGCCGGCGCCGTTCTCGATGGCTACGTTCGCGACGCCGACGAAATCGAGACCCTGGGTTTCCCGGTGTTCTGCCGCGGCGTCTATGCGCAGGACCAGGGGCCGCGCGGCAAGGTGATCGACTTTCGCTGCGCGATCGAGATCGGTGACGCGCGCATCGAACCGGGCGACCTGCTGTTCGGCGACCGCGAAGGTGTTCTGGTGATTCCGCGTGCGGCCGAAGAGGAAGCGATCCGTCGGGCGCGCGAGAAGGCCAGCACCGAAGGTGCCGTGGCGACGGCGATCCGCGGCGGCATGAGTGCCTGCGACGCGCTGGCGAAGTTCGGCGTGATGTGAGCGCACCGCGGGCCGTGCCCCCACGGCTCTGCGAAACGGTGTGCGCCTTCGTCGACCGAGCGTTTCTGAAAGCCGTGTAAGGAGTACCGACGCTGGGGCGACCGACGCCGCATGAGCACCATGCCATGACCCTGGCCGGCCACAGCGCGGGCTTTTCGCCGCAATTGACCCCTGGCCCAGACGCCCTGGGCGAGATGCGTTCGCGCATGCAGCGCAACCGCCAATGGCAAGCGCAGCAGATGGCCGGCCGGCGCTGGCCGGTGGCGTGCGTGTCGCTCGAGATCACGCAGCGCTGCAACCTGGACTGCACGCTGTGCTACCTGAGCGAATCGGCCGAGTCGGTGCGCGACTTCCCGCTGGAGGAAGTGTTTCGCCGCATCGACCTGATCGTTGCCCACTACGGGCCGGGCACCGACGTGCAGGTCTCGGGCGGTGAGCCGACGCTGCGGCCGCGCGCCGAACTGGTGGCGATCGTGCGCCGGCTGGCCAGCCTCGGCCTGCGGCCGGCGCTGCTGACCAACGGCATCAAGGCCACGCGCGATCTGCTCGCCGAGTTGGCCGCCGCCGGCCTGACCGATGTGGCCTTCCATGTCGACACGACCCAGCAGCGCCCCGGCTTCCAGAACGAAGACGCATTGAATACGCTGCGCCGCGAGTACATCGAGCGCGCACGCGGGCTGCCGATCAGCGTGTTCTTCAATACCACGGTGCATGCCGGCAACTTCGACGAGGTGGCTGCACTTGCAGCGTTTTTCGTGCAGCACGCCGACGTGGTGCGGTTCGCGTCGTTCCAGCTGCAGGCCGAAACAGGCCGGGGTGTGCTGGGCGCGCGCACCGACCTGATTGGCAACGAAAGCGTCGCCAAGTGCCTGGAGCAAGGCGCGGGCTTGCCGCTGAAGTTCAACGTGCTCGCCGCGGGGCACCACGACTGCAACCGCAGCGCCGTGCTGTTGGTGGCCAACGGCCGCGCCCACGACGCCTTTGCCGACGCCGGTTTCGTGCAGCGATTCATGCGCGAAACGGCGCATCTGAGGATCGACCGCGGAACGCCGTGGCGCGCACTGCGC
>JANNKS010000612.1:0-6776 GCA_031396425.1 Rhizobacter sp.
AGGTGCTGGAATTGCGACTCGATTGTGACAACGACGTCGTGCTGCTCAAGGTGGAACAACTCGGCCACCAGCCGCCGATCGCCTGCCACACCGGGCGCCACTCCTGCTTCTTCAAGATTTTGCGTGCCGGGGCATGGGTCAGCGTCGAGCCGGTCTTGAAAGATCCAACCGGCATCTATACATCATGAGCAACAGTAACCAGACATTGGAGCGGCTCGCCAAGGTCATCGAGACGCGCCGCGGTGGAGACCCGGACAAGAGTTACGTTGCGCGCCTGTTCGGCAAGGGGACCGACGCGATTCTGAAGAAGATCGGCGAGGAAGCCACCGAAACGGTGATGGCCTGCAAGGACGGCGACACCGAGAAGATCGTCCACGAGGTGGCCGACCTCTGGTTTCACAGCATGCTGGCGCTGGCGGCGTTCGGGCTGTCGCCTGCCGATGTGCTGAGAGAACTGGAACGGCGTGAGAAGCAGTCCGGATTGGAAGAATTTGCAGCTCGCAAGCTGCAGCAACGCGAAGGAGACGCACCATGAACCAGGTGATCGAGATGGGTCAACGCGACCAGTCGCTCAAGACCATCGGCCACATCAGCTACCTGTTGCACACCGTCGTTGCGGTGGGTGCGGTGCTGCCGGGCGTGCAGGCCAGCGTGGCGCTGCTGATCGTGGCCTTCATCATCGACGTCGTGAAGAAGGACGGCGCGCAAGGCACCTGGCAGGAGTCGCACTTTCGCTGGCGCATTCGCACCGTGCTTTGGGCCGCCGGCCTGTACCTGGTGACCGCCCCGCTGTGGGTGTTGCTGCTGGCGCCGGGCTGGATTGCCTGGGCCATCATCTCGATCTGGTTTCTCTACCGGGTCGTGCGTGGCTGGGTGAACCTCAACGGCAACATGCCCATGCCCCAGTGAGCCCTGCCATGAGCCACGACCCGAATTGCCTGTTCTGCAAGATTGCCGCCGGCCAGATCCCGAGCCGCAAAGTCTACGAAGACGATGAACTGTTCGGCTTTCACGACATCGCGCCCTGGGCTCCGGTGCACTTTCTGCTGATTCCGAAACAACACATCGCAACACTCTACGACGTGGAGGATGCGCACCAGGCGCTGTTGGGGCGCATGCTGCGTCTGGCGCCGCGTTTGGCCCTGGAATTGGGTGTGATCAACGGTTTTCGCACCCTGATCAACACCGGAGCGGATGGCCGGCAGGAAGTGGGGCACCTTCACATGCACGTGATGGGCGGCCCGAGGCCCTGGGCCAGAGGCTGATGCTGCGGCGCGTTGCGCGCCTTTGGCCCTGCAACCCAGGGGTGGAACCCAGACCCCGCGGCCGTGATCGAAGGGGCACTGGCCTAGAATTGCGTGTTGTTCAAAAGGAGTTAGACCATGGGTTCGTTCAGCATCTGGCATTGGTTGATCGTGCTGGTGATCGTTGTGCTGGTGTTCGGCACCAAGAAGCTCAAGAACATCGGGTCTGACCTGGGAGGCGCCGTCAAAGGATTCAAGGACGGCGTGCGTGACGGTGGTGCCGCGGGCGGCGCCGACGCGAATGCGGCGACCCAGCAGGTGACGGCGGCAACCAAGGCCAGCGATGCCAACACCGTCGATGTCGAGGCCAAACAGAAGTCCTGAGGCGCTCGACCCCCGATCGGCGCACTGAATGATCGACTTCGGTTTCGACAAGATCGCCCTGATTGGCGCGGTGGCGCTGATCGTCATCGGGCCCGAGAAGTTACCGCGCGTGGCGCGCACCGTTGGGCATTTCATCGGCAAGGCTCAGCGCTACGTTGCGGACGTGAAAGCCGAGGTGAATCGGTCGATCGAGCTCGAAGAACTGAAGAAGATGAAAAGCCAGGTGGAAGACGCGGCGCGTGAAGTGGAACAGACCGTGTCCAGCGGCATTCAGCAAACGACATCAGAGTTCGACAAGACCTGGCAGGATGCGACGGCGGGAATTGCCGGTGGCAGTTCCAACCCGGAACCCTGGACGCCCCCGCCCCCGGCCTACAAACACCCCGGCAAGCGCTGGCGCCTCAAGCGTGGTGCAACACCGCAGTGGTACAAACAACGCAACGGCGTGCGGGTGAAAGCGCAGTCCGGTGCGGCGCGTGTGGCCCGCTTCAGGCCGCCACGCGCGTCGGCCTGATCTGTCGATGACTCCCAAATCCGATCAACCCGACGAACTGGCGGGCACCGAGCAACCCTTTGTCTCGCACCTGATAGAGCTGCGCGACCGCCTGGTTCGTGCCGCGATCGCGGTCGGCGTGTGTTTCGGCCTGCTGGCACTGTGGCCGGGCCCGAGCGGTCTGTACGATCTGCTCGCCGCACCTTTGGTGGCGAATCTGCCGCAGGGCACGACATTGATCGCAACGAACGTGATTTCCCCGTTCCTGGTGCCGCTGAAGATCACTTTGCTCGCAGCGTTTCTGCTCGCCCTGCCGGTCGTGCTGTACCAGACCTGGGCGTTTGTGGCACCGGGCCTGTACTCCCACGAAAAGCGCCTCGTGATGCCCTTGGTCGTGTCGAGCACCCTGCTGTTCTTCATCGGCGTCGCGTTCTGTTATTTTTTCGTCTTCGGCCAGGTATTCAGCTTCATCCAGAGCTTCGCGCCCAAGAGCATCACGGCCGCGCCGGACATCGAGGCCTATCTCAGCTTCGTGATGACGATGTTCGTCGCGTTCGGCGCCTCGTTTGAAGTGCCCGTGGTGGTCATGATGTTGGCGCGCATGGGTCTGGTCAGCATCGAGAAGTTGAAGGCATTTCGCAGCTACTTCATCGTGCTGGCGTTCATCGTTGCCGCCGTGCTTACCCCGCCGGACGTGGTGTCGCAACTCGCGCTGGCGATTCCGATGTGCCTGCTGTACGAGGTAGGCATCTGGGCCGCGCAGATCTTCATCCGCAAGACCCAGCCGCCCGAGGCCGAGGCCCAAAAGTCCTAGCCGGCAGGCGAAGCTCAGCGCGGGCTGCGTTGCGCTGCCTTGGCTTTGGGGCGCTGCGCCACTGTGATGTCGAGGTCGAGCGCTGCATCGCCACGTTGCACGCTGATGACCGCATTCGCCTGCGGCTTCAGGGCCGCGACCGCGTTCAGGAGTTGCGCCGTGTTGCTCACCGACGCCCCGGCGATCTTCACCACCACATCGCCTGGGCGCATGCCGGCGGCGCTGGCCGGGCCGCTGTAGAGCACGCCGGTGATCAGCACGCCCTGTTTGATCGGCAGATTCAGGGTTTGGGCAATCTCGGGCGTCAGGTCACGCGGCTCTACGCCGATCCAGCCGCGCACCACCTGGCCGTCCTGGATCAGGCCTTGCATGACTTGCATCGCGGTGCTCACCGGAATCGCGAAACCGATCCCCATGCTGCCGCCGGTGCGCGAATAGATGGCCGTGTTGATGCCCAGCAAGTTGCCCGACGCGTCGACCAGCGCGCCGCCCGAGTTGCCGGGGTTGATGGCGGCATCCGTCTGGATGAAATTCTCGAAGGTGTTGATACCCAACTGGTTGCGACCGAGCGCGCTGATGATGCCCGACGTGACCGTCTGGCCGACGCCGAATGGGTTGCCGATGGCCAGCACCACGTCGCCAACCTGCACCTGTTCCGCGCTGCCGATGCCAATCGCCGGCAGGCGGTCGAGTTCGATCTTGAGCACGGCCAGGTCTGAATCCGGGTCCGTGCCGACCAGCTTCGCCTTGGCCTGGCGTCCGTCGGTCAACATCACTTCTATATCGTCGGCGCCTTCGATCACATGGTTGTTCGTGAGCAGGTAGCCATTGGGTGAAACGATGACGCCCGAGCCCAGGCCGATCTGCGCCTCTTGCGGCATCTGGCGCGCCCGGTCGCCGAAAAAGAACTGGAACCAGGGGTCGTTGGCGTTGCCGCTGCGTGTGGGCGCCTTGCTCGCGGTGATGCTGACGACCGACGGCGTGGCCCGTTTGGCGGCAGCACTGTAGCTGTTGATGGGCAAGGGTGGTGTCAATCCAACCGGCTGCACAGCGGCTGCAGGTTGGGGTGGTGCTGCGATCTGGGGCTCTGGCAAACCGCTGCGCAGCTTGACCCAGTCCGGTTTCAGCGTGGCGACGACGAACAACACCGCGGCGGCCACGGTCACGGCTTGGGAGAAAATGAGCCAGGTTCTGCGCATGGAGAAACGATCAATGGCGGCACGGGGCGCGATCGAGACCTACCTCAATGATTTGCTCGCCGTGGGGCGGTTTCGCGATTATGGGCCGAACGGTCTTCAAGTTGAGGGCAAAGCGCAGATCGTCAAGTTGGTCAGCGGGGTCACGGCCAGCCGCGCCCTGATCGAGGCGGCGATTTCCCAGAGTGCCGATGCCATTCTGGTGCACCACGGCCTGTTCTGGCGCGGCCAGGACGGGCGGGTCACCGGGTGGCTGAGGCAACGGCTGGGGTTGCTGCTGCGCCATGAGATCAATCTGTTCGCTTTTCACCTGCCGCTCGATGCGCACCCCGAGTGGGGCAACAACGCGCAGTTCGGCGTGCGGCTGGCGCTGCAGGCCGATGGGCGATTCGGCGAGCAGGAACTCGGCTTCATCGGCAGCCTCGGCGAGGCGATTGAGCTCAAAACCCTTGGCCTTCGATTGGCCGAGGTGCTCGGTCGTGGGCCCACCGTTGTGGCCGGCGATGGGCGGCCGATTCGCCGCGTGGCCTGGTGCACGGGCGGCGCCCAGGGCTATTTCGAAGCGGCCATAGCCGCCGGCGCAGACGCCTACATCACCGGCGAAATCTCCGAGCCTCAGGCGCACTACGCCAGTGAAACCGGCGTGGCGTTCCTGGCCTGCGGGCATCATGCGAGCGAACGTTTCGGTGCGCCGGCCCTGGGTGCGCACATCGCAGGCGTATTCGGCCTGCAGCACGAATTCATCGAGATCGACAATCCGGCATGACGATACCGTCCAGGCAAGGCCGCGCATCGGCACCAGCGCCACTGGTGGCGAACCCGCGTGCGCCGGTGGCGCTGACGATGGGCGATGCCTGTGGCATCGGCCCGGAAATCCTTGCCAAGCTTTGGCGCTCGCCGTTGTCCCGGGACTGCGTGGTGGTGGGTGACCTCGCGGTGATGCGCCGCGCCGTGGCGATCACGGGGGGCGGGCTCGCCGTCGCGCAGGTCGGTAGCGTGACGGATGCCTTCCGTGTGCCGCCGGCCTGTATGGCGGTGCTGCAGGTCGACTCGCTGCCGCCCGATTTGCTCGACGCGCCGCCTGGCCGCGTCGATGCACGCGCCGGTCGGGCCGCGGCCGCATGCATCGAAACCGCGGCGCGCCTGGCCCGTGAAGGGGCGGTGGCTGCAATCGTCACGGCGCCCGTCCACAAGGAGGCTTTCGCTCTCGCTGGTGTGCCCTATCCCGGCCACACCGAAATGTTGCAGGCGCTCGCCTGGCCGACCGGCGAGGTCAAGCCGGTGCGGATGATGCTGGCCAATGACGAACTGCGCACCGTGCTGGTGACGATTCACCTGTCGCTGCGCGATGCGATCGCTGCGGTGACTTTTGATGCCGTGCTGGAAACGATTCGCATTGCCCACCGAGCGGCGCAAGGCTGGGGCGAAATGCGGCCTCGCATTGCGGTGGCGGGCCTGAACCCGCATGCCGGCGAAGCGGGCCTGTTCGGCGCTGAAGAGCTGAACATCATCCAACCCGCTGTCGAGGCCGCCTGCCGGGAAGGCATCGACGCCCGCGGCCCCTTTGCGCCGGACACGGTATTCATGCGCGCTCGCCATGCCCCTGCGGCGCCAGGTGCGCCGGCCGGGACGCCGCATCACCCGGGCGAATTCGACATCGTGATCGCGATGACCCACGACCATGGCTTGATTCCGGTCAAGTACCTCGGCGTCGAAAACGGTGTCAATGTGACGCTCGGTCTGCCCTTTGTGCGCACCAGCCCCGACCACGGCACGGCTTTCGATATTGCCGGGCGAGGCCTGGCGGATGCTTCGAGCCTGCACGCGGCATTGCGAATGGCGCGGCGCCTGCTGCCGCGCTGACCGGGCTGCGGCGCCCAGGCTCAGTGCTTGGTCTGCGGTGCGAGTGTCGCGAGCTGCTTGCGCGCCCGGTGCGTAGCGCGTTCCATCAGGTAAGTGCTTTCATAGGCGCGGATGCGCCCCGTTTCGCACATGCGGCTGAGCATGCGCGACGTGACCGAGATGGTTTCGCGATGCTTCTTGCCGCGCGTGAAGACGAAGAACCTGCGGCCGGGGCTCATGTAGGTCAGGCGAACCTTTTGCCATTCGTCCTTCAGGTGCATCTGATAGGCGAAGCCCAGATTGATGTGCTCCATCAGCTCCGGGCCAGCCGTGGGCTCGCTCGGCTCGGAGTCGCTCAGATCCAGATTGACGTCCAGGCCCAAAGGCAACGGCTCGGTGGCGTCGATCGGTGGCTCCGAGTCGGCGCCGACATCGATGTCGATCGCGCCGCTCCAGTCGATCGTGGATTCGGCCACCAGCCCGACCGCCTGGGCCTCTTCGGCCGTGAAGCGCAGCTCCATGTCGACCGCGTCTTCAAGCACCGGCAACGGGTCGGCCGCAGTCACCGACTCGGCTCCAGGCACCGGTATGTTGAAGGCGGTCTCGAGTTGCTTGACCAGCATGTTGTGGTCGAGCTCTGAGAGCGCATGCCCTTTCAATGACTCGGCGTGCGCGGGCAGGAGCTGGCCAAAGAATTCCTTCTGCGCCGCCTCGGACCAGCCGATGAATTTCATGCCCTCGTAGAGGTCCTTCATCAGCGGCGGCAGCTGCATCAGGAACTTCTTGCGCAGCGCCGGCGAGCC
>JANNKS010000642.1:0-6755 GCA_031396425.1 Rhizobacter sp.
GCCCAGCGCGCTTCGCGGTGCGCCAGCCATGCGCCCAGAGCACCCCGGTCGATTGCCGCGCCGAACGTCAGGCCGTGCTCCCAGCGATAGAACTCGCGCATCTGCAGCAGGTAGATGCACAGCGGCAGGTCGGCCGCGTGGCGCGCGTCGGCGATGTCGCAGTTGGTCTGGACCGCGTCGACGAGTGCGTCGAGCCGCCCAGTCGTCACGGCTTCGGCGGCCGGCGCGCGCGGCCCGGTTGCCATGCCGAGAGAGACTTGACGATCGCGTCCCACGGCAGTTCGGTCAGGCTGCTGCAGCGCTCGTGCGCGGCGCCGATCAGCCGATGCACGTCGGGCCGGGGCGCATCGAGCACGTTCTGCAGTGCCAGCAGGCCGCCGCAGTGCAGCCGCATCGCCTGGGCGTGCATCAGCGGCTGGCCCGGGCCCGGCAGGCGCAGCGCGAAGCGCGCGCGTTCGTGCAGCAGCGCCGCCAGGGTCACGCAATTCATGCGCGCCACCGGTGACGGGCATTCGATGACGTCGCCTTCGGCCAGCAGGCGCCGCTCGGCCAGTTCGCAACTGGCCACGCGCGCGCGCAGCGCCCTGGCGAAGACGCACACCGACGCGCTTTCGCAGCAGGCGCCCAGCGGTGACGGGTTGTCGTCGGTCATCGCTGGCGCTGCATCAGTCGTCGCCGGTCGGGCCGGGCTCGCGGATCTGGCACAGCAGGTCTTCGGCGATGCCCTGGCTGTCGGCGAACATCACCTTGATCTTTTCGTCGGCACTGCCCGCCTGCGCGGCGCGCATCGCCTTGGCGTGCAGCGATGCCTCGCGGAAGCTGGCGAACTCGGCGCGTTTTTCGATCTGGGCAAACGGGCGGACACTGAACACGAAGTACGGCATGGCGGGTCGGTGGTGTTGACGAATCAAAGGTAGTGCTTGCTGAGCCGGCGCCGGCCGGGAACGCATTTCTGGATGATGCGGCCGTGCACCGCGCTCAGGTCGGGCAGGGCTTGTTCCGCGTAGGCCGGATTGAGCGCGCGCAGAAGCCAGGCGTCACCATTGCGGGCCAGTTGCCGAAAGGTCCATTCGCCGGCGCACTGCGCGAGCACGAAGCAGCCATCGCGCAACGCCCCATCGGGCTCGATGATGATGATTTCGCCGTCGCTGAACTCAGGCGCCATGCTGTCGCCCATCACGCGCAGCGCGAAGACCTCGCCGCCGCTGCAGCCGGCGTCGCTGGCGTCGTCGCGGGCGTCCCCAAGGACGTCGTGAGGAGCGGCGCTCACACGACCTCCGTGAACACCTGCGCCGCCGGCACGCCGGCGTCGCGCAATGCCGCGCCCAGCGTATCGACGAAGCCCTGCGGTCCGGCGAGGTAGAAATCGCAGTCGATGTCGAACAGGTCGGCGCGAATCGCCGTCGCCCCCTGGCGCGCGCCGGCGGCGACATCCACGTCGGTGAAAGGCGCGTAGTCGAAGGCATAGAGCGCCGCAGTCCAGGCGCGACACTGGTTTGCCTGGAAATGCCCGTCGCTGCGCGTCGCCAGCCAGTAGAGCGACAACGACGGTGCGGCATCGAGTGACAGCGCGTGCTCGATCAAGCTCTTGATCGGCGCGAACCCGGTGTCGCAGGCGGCGAACACGAGCGGGTGCGAGTTGTCGGCGAGCACGAACTCGCCCACCGGACCCCACAGGTTGACTGCGTCCCCGCTCCTGAGCGCGCCGGCGAACAGCTGGCACGCGAACGCATTGCCCGGGTCGCGAGCGATATAGAAGTGCAGGTTGCGGTCGTCGCACGGGCAGCTGGCGACCGGAAACGTGGCGCGCACGTCGTCACCCGCCGTCGCCGCCGAGCCCGCGCAGCCGAGCGTGACCTGCTGCCCGGCCAGAAACCGCAAGCGGTGGCTGCGCGGCGTCTGCAGGTGCAGCAGCCGGGTGTCGGGGGCGAGCTCGCGCACCGCGCGAACCGTTGTGACGATCTGCTGCGGCGCAATGTCGGCCGGCCCGCTGGCTTCCAGGCTTTCGAGGGTGATCTCGCTGCTCGCCGCTGTGTGCGCGCACATCAGCGTGTAGCCCTGCTGCTTCTCGGCTTCCGACAGCGAATAGTCGAATGGCATCACCTTGATGACGTCGCCGTCGATCACGCGCACCTTGCACATGCCGCAGCTGCCATTGCCGCAACCGTAGTTCAGTTTCAGCCCGGCGCGCAGGCCGGCCTGCAGCAGCGTGTCGTGGCCCTCCAGCGCAAACTGATGCCCGCTCGGCCGCAGCGTGACCTGCGCCGACACCACCTTCAACATGTCGTCCATGACATCCAGCACATCGACCGATTCAGTCGCCAAGGCGCGTGCCAGCCCGTCGTTCAGCTGGCGTTCCAGAACTTGCAGGCGGGCGTCGTCGCCGCCCGTATCGGATTTCATTCGATTCAGCTCGTCGCGCAGCGCGATCACCAGCGCGTGATAGCGCTGCAGGTGGCGCTGCACGTCGGCCAGTTCCTGGCTCTGGCGGAACAGCCGCTGGGCCAGCACCTCCTGGCTCGGCAGGATGCGCTCGCGCACGCGCCGGCCGAACGCCTCGTCGCGAATCTGCGCCACGCGTTCGAGCATGCCCGATTGTTCGAGCCGCGCCTGCGGATAGAGCGCGAGCAGCTGATCGGTGCTGACCAGGCCGTCGGCAAGTTCGATCTCTCCCGAGCGCACGCGCTGCTGCAGCACGCCGCGCGGCACCTGCACGAGTTGCGCGGCGCGCCAGATCGTCACCCAATGCGCCATGGGGCCCGCCCGGGCAGTGCGACGCGGTCGAGGAAACGCGCGCGATACAACAGGCGCGGCCGCGCCGGGTCATCGTCGAAGGCGCTGCGGTCGTGCAGCACGTTGTGGCCGACGATGCCCATGCCGGGCTGCAGCCGGGTGCGAAAGATGTTCGGCGAGTCGCTCGCCAGCACGGCCTCGAGGCAAGCCACCGCGGCGCGTGTCGCGGCGTCGTGCTTCCACTCGATGCTGCGCTTGCGCGCCGTGTAGCGAAGGTGCAAGCAACCCCCCGCCGTGTCATCGACCGAGAACACCGAGCCGGTCTGCGCCGCACGCGCCACGCCATCGTCGTCGTCGCGTGCCGGGATGGTCATCGCGTCGGGCTGCATCAGCGCGCGCACGTGTTCGCGCGAGGCGTCGCGCAGCGCGATGTAGACCAGCTCGGGGTCGAACAGCGCGTTCTCGCCACCGCGCAGCGCCGGCCGCACGCAATGCAGGATCATGGCGTGGATGCGGCGATCGGCCGCGTGGTAGTAGCCATCGGTGTGCCAGCGGATCGCGCGGTCGGTGTATGGGATGAAACCGCCGCGGCCGTCCGATTCGGCAGACACGGCGATGCGCGACACGCCGTCCTCGCCGGCGAGCCAGTTCGCATCGAGCCGGTGCAGGCCGAGTTGCGCCCCGAGGGCGCGCGGCAGGGCTGCGTCTTCGTCGGTCACCGCCGAGCGGTAGATCGCCATGTTGGCGCGCCCTATGCGGTCGAGCAGGGCGGCGCGTTCGGCCGGCGTGAGCCGGCGCGGATCGCGCAGTTGCACGGTCAATGCGTCGACGCTCGCCGGATGCGCGGCGAGCTTCCAAGCGCGCCAGCGCTGGTAGGTGGCGTCATCGTCGAGATCGAACGGGCTCGCGGCGCGCGCCATCAAGTCCGGGGCGAAAGCGGCGTTCATGGCCGTGCGGCTCACTCGCCGCTCATGGTCGAACGGCGCGCCGCGCGCGGCGCCGGGTCGTACAGGTCCCGCATCGAACGCTGCACGATGCCGACGGCTTCCGGCGCTTCGGCGGCCATCACCTGATCGATGACCCAACGCCGGTCCTTCTCGGGCAGGGTCGGCGCG
The DNA here is from genome assembly GCA_031396425.1 of Rhizobacter sp. Classification (GTDB taxonomy): domain Bacteria; phylum Pseudomonadota; class Gammaproteobacteria; order Burkholderiales; family Burkholderiaceae_C; genus JAEMQF01. The sequence continues at coordinate 3,849 of JANNKS010000642.1, forward strand.
AGCCGGCTGCCCAGATAGCGCACGAAGGCGAACCCCGGCTCGAAACCCACGCCTTCGGCGGGCACGCCCGGATCGGCGCCGAATTCGGCGTAGTGTTGGGTCACGTCGTTGACGAGGTCGATGAACGTGTCGGCGTGGCTTGCAACCCCTGTCGGCGCGGCGCCGAGCCATTCGTCTTCGCTTTCCTGCAGCGTGCGCGCGAGATGGCGCACCAGCGCCACCGTGAATTCAGCGCGCCCGGCTTCGCTCAGCCGCGCATGGGCGATGCGGTCGGTCAGCGCCACCAGGAACACCAGCACCTCGCGCATGAAGGCGAAGTACTGTGCTCCGACGTCGATGTCGAAACTCGCACCGCGCATGCGCTTGAGCATCTGCTGCGCGACGCGCCAGACGATGAACGCCATCGCGCTGGCCTGCTCGGCGTCGCCCTTGCGCTCGCCGGCCTTGAACCAGCGGCTCTTGATGCGCATCGTCGGCAAGGTGCTCACGCCGTGGCTCTCCTTGACCTTGTCGCCCTGGTCGCGCCAGCCATCAATAGCCGCCCTTGCCCAGCGGCTGCGGCAAGCCGGCCACTTTGGCGCCCTGCTTGGCCGGGCCGATCGGGAACAGGTCGTACAGCGCCTTGCTGTCGATGCCGGGCATCAGCGCCGACACGCCCTTGAGCATGTTGCGGAAGTTCGGCGTGTGGCCGTGCTCGCGGTATTCGTCGCGCAGGTAGCCGACCACTGTCCAGTGTTCGTCGGTCAGCGCGATGCCCTCGGCGGCGGCGATCACGCGCACCACCTCTTCGCTGTAGTCGGGTTCGAGCAGATAGCCCTGCGCATCGGTCTCGAGTTCGGTGCCGTTGACGGTGTAGCCCATCGTGGGGGTCTCCTGAGTTTGCGGGATACAAGGGTGCGTGCAACGGCAGTCCGAGCAGTCGCGTCAGGCCGGCGCGCCGACTGCCGAAGCGCTGCGGTGCGCCACGAACACGCCGCAGCCCAGGCGCCGGTGCGGGCCCAGGCCCAGCTCCAGCACGCGCAGCGAGTGCTCGGCCGACAGGCCGTCAAGCATCAGGCTGAAGCCCTGGATTTCACCGTTGTCGCTCACCTGGCGCCGGCCGCAGATCGCGCGGCACGGCACGCCGAGCTGCGCCAGGTCGGCCTGGACCGCGCGCAGGAAGTCGGCTTCTTCGGTGGCGGCCGATTCGACCGCGACACAGTGGGCATACAGCGTGCCGTACGGCAGCAACTCGCGCTGCTTCGGCGCGCCGACGCGCAGGCGGCGGTCGCCGAGCCGCAGTTCGGCGCCGGCCAGCGCGGCAGCGTCGGGCGCACGCTCGCGCGGCACGCGCAGGCGCAGCCGGGTGCGGCCGGACAGCGGAGCCTCCGCCCGGTCGCCGGAGGGCAGGTTCAGGCGGTGAATGCCCGCACCCGGCACACCCGCGAACCACGGCAGCGCGCGTTCGAGGGCTTCGGCCAGCGCACGGCGATGGTCGCGCGGCAACGCGTCTCCTTCGAGCCCGAAGCCGATGTCGACCATGGCGGCAAGCGGTTCGGACATCGCCCTCACCCGCGCGGCTGGGCGCGCGCCCAGGTGAGCAGGGCCTGGCCCCATTGTTCAGCGGTGAGCGGGTCGATGTCGAATACCGTGAAACGGCTCTTCTCGCGAATGCGGGTTCGCAGCAGGTTCATGGGAATGCTGTCAGGCGGATTGCCTTGCGGCGCGAGCGCATCGGGCGCGCCGGTCACGTCCGCAGGCTCTGACGGCAAACCCGCCCCACCGTCGAATTGAACCTGCTGCAATTCAATCTCCTGCCCGCCCAGGGGAACGCGCAGTTTGACCAGGGAAACCAGGCGCGTCATCGGGTGCTCCGCAAGCTGGCATTGAGCGCGACACCGTGCTGCGCCGTCCATACCCGGTACGGGTGAGCGCCGGATAACCCAAACGGGTAGTGGCGTCGCTCCCGTTCCGGTCTATCTTCGGCTACCCAACCAGAGTGATGGCGGGTGAGGCCGCACGCGGCCACCATTCGCCAACGTCGACCCGGCGCCGCGACGCTGGAATGCGATATTGCCGAAGCCGAACCAGGAGTGAAGACGCATGGCCAAGAAACAGCACGACACGCCGATGCTCGACCAGCTCGAGAGCGGGCCCTGGCCCAGCTTCGTGACCGGCCTCAAGCGCCTGGCGAACGACAAGGACTACATGGTCGACCTGATGGGTCAACTGGAAACGTCCTACCGCACGCGCAAGGGTTACTGGAAAGGCGGCACGGTGGGCGTATTCGGCTACGGCGGCGGCGTGATCCCGCGTTTCACCGAGCTGAAAGACGCGAACAACAAGCCGGTCTTCCCCGACGCGGCCGAGTTCCACACGCTGCGTGTGCAGCCGCCCGCGGGCATGCACTACACCACCGACGTGCTGCGCAAGATGGCCGACATCTGGGAGAAGCACGGCTCGGGCCTGATCGCCTTCCACGGCCAGTCGGGCGACATCATGTTCCAGGGCGCCACCACCGCGAACGTTCAGCCCGCGTTCGACGAGCTGAACGAGCTCGGCTTCGACCTCGGCGGCGCCGGCCCGGCCGTGCGAACCTCGATGAGCTGCGTCGGCGCGGCGCGCTGCGAACAGAGCTGCTACGACGAATCGCGCGCGCACCGGCAGGTGATCAACACCTTCCTCGACGACATCCACCGCCCCGCCCTGCCCTACAAGTTCAAGTTCAAGTTCTCGGGTTGCCCGAACGACTGCATGAACTCGATCCAGCGTTCCGACATGGCCGTGATCGGCACCTGGCGCGACAACATCCGCGTCGACGAACCGCTGGCGCGCAAATGGTTCGCCAAGCACGGCATGAACGAGCTGGTCAACGACGTGATCTCGCGTTGCCCGACGAAGACGATCATGCTCAAGGAGGTCAAGGAC
>JANNKS010000660.1:0-1873 GCA_031396425.1 Rhizobacter sp.
GGCGCTGGCCGGCATGGCTGCGCAGCATCCACACGATGAACCCGGCGGCGGCAATGCCCAGGCCGATGAAGAACCAGCGCTGCCAGCCTGATGCACCGGCCAGGAACGAAAACGCGGCGCCGGTGTTGTGCACCCTCACGATGTTGAAGAACGACGTGATGGTTCGGCTGTCACCGTACTGGAAGTTGCCCAGAATGAGGGTCTTCGTCACCTGGTCGGCAATGATGATGAGTGCCGCGAGCGCGAGCCACGGCAGCATTCTTCCCGCGTTGCCTGAGGCCATGGTCAAGCCACCTTTCTGGTTTCGCCGGCGCCGAACAGGTTGTCGACGCAGCGCGCGCAAATCGTCGGGTGCGCGGCGTGTGTGCCCACGTCATCGCGGTAGTGCCAGCAGCGGTCACACTTCACGGCTCGGGATGGCGTGACTGCCACGGCGAGGTGCGCTGCATGAGCGAGCAAGGCTTTCGACGTGATGGTGACGTACTTCAGGTCTTCTCCGAGCGTTTCCAGCAGGGCACGGTCTGTCGCGTCGACGCCCAGTGCCACCTCGGCCATCAACGACGAGCCGACGCGCCCTGCGCTGCGCACCGCTTCGATCTCCTTGTTGACGACGTCGCGGATCTCGCGGATGCGCGCCCACTTCGCCAGCAGCGCTGCGTCGGGGGCATCGAAGCGCCAGTAGGTCTGCACCAGGATGGCCTGTGATTCCGCAGGCGCAAACACCCGCCACGCCTCTTCGGCGGTGAAGCTGAGGAACGGCGCCATCCAGCGCAGCATGGCGTGCGTGATGGTCCACAGCGCGGTCTGCGCCGAGCGGCGCGCCAGTGACTTCGGCGCGGTGGTGTACAGGCGGTCTTTCAGGATGTCGAGGTAGAACGCGCCCAGGTCTTCCGAGCAGTAGAGCTGCAGCTTGGCGACGACCGGGTGGAACTCGTACACGCCGTAGTGGCCGCCGGTGAACACACCGCTCGCGGTGTCCGGCGTGCCGACGATCTCGGCCTGCAACTGCGCCGCGCGCGCGAGCGCGTAACGGTCGATCTCCAGCATCTCTTCAAACGGCACCGCGTCGCGGCCGGCGTCGAAGTCGCTCGTGTTGGCGAGCAGGAAGCGCAGCGTGTTGCGGATGCGCCGGTAACCGTCGACGACGCGGGCCAGGATCTTGTCGTCGCCGGCAATGTCGCCCGAGTAGTCGCTCGCCGCCACCCACAGGCGAATGATCTCGGCGCCGAGCTTCTGGCTCACCACCTGCGGCTCGATGCCGTTGCCCAGGCTCTTGCTCATCTTGCGGCCCTGGCTGTCGACCGTGAAGCCGTGCGTGAGCAGGCCGCGGTAGGGCGCGCGGTCTTCGAGCGCACAGGCGATCAGCAGCGACGAGTGGAACCAGCCACGGTGCTGGTCGTGGCCTTCGAGGTACAGGTCGGCCTCCGGCCCCTGGGTGTGGAAGCCCGGGTGGTCGGCGTCACCGCGGTGCGTGCCGCGCAGCACGTGGAAGAAGGTCGAGCCCGAGTCGAACCAGACTTCGAGGATGTCGCTGCTCTTCGTGTAGTGCGCGGCGTCTTCGGCGCCCAGGATGTCGGCCGCCGTGACGCGGCTCCAGGCCTCGATGCCGCCGGCCTCGACGATGCTGGCCGCCTGGTCGAGGATGTCCATCGTGCGCGGGTGCAGCTCGCCGCTGTCCTTGTGCAGAAAGAACGGCAGCGGCACGCCCCAGCTGCGCTGGCGACTGATGCACAAGGAGTCGGGCGAGCTGCCCGCGCGCACGCTGGCGATCCTCGACCAGGCGGCGTCGATCGTCGAGCAGGGCGGCATCGAGGCCTGGAGCCGCATGAGCGCCGAGGCGGTGCTCGGCGCGAGCGACGCCGCGCACTACACC
>JANNKS010000664.1:0-5651 GCA_031396425.1 Rhizobacter sp.
GCGCGCCTGGTGCGCGAGGCGCCGCAGGCGGTGTTCGGCGCCCAGCGCAGCCGCGCACTCGGCCTGGACGCGCTGCCCGACGCCGCCTGGCAGGCCGCGCAGGAGCGCGAAATCGACCTCGGCCATTGTGGCGCGCTGCCGCAGCGGCTCTGGGGCGGCATGGCGCGCGGCCAGTTCGCGCGCGACGCGGTGATGGCCGAGGTGCTGCGGCGCGAAGGTGCGAGCGGCGCGGTGCTGCTGGCGGGCAACGGCCATGTGCGGCGCGACATCGGCGTGCCGCGCTGGCTCACGGCGCAGCCGGCAGGCAGCGTGCTTGCGGTGGGGTTTCTGGAGTCGGACCGAAGCTCAACCGAGCGGCCACCCGAGCTGTTGCCGTTCGACGCTGTCGTGTTCACCGCTGCCGCGCCGCGCGAGGACCCCTGCAAAGCCTTCAAGGCACGGCCGTTGCCGCAGGCAGGGGTGCGCAGCTTGCCAGAGAGCGCTGCGAGCACCGATCCGACGTTGCGAAGTACCATGGCCAAATGGAGGTGAACATGAATATCAAGACATGCTTTGTTGTGGCAGCACTGTTCCTCGGTGCCGCGGCCCCCCTGCGCGTGGCGGCCCAGAGCATCATGGTCGACGTGGCAGGCGTTGCCGACGCAATCGCGCGCAACGCCCTGGTGTGGGACGTGCGGCCGGCCGACGCGTTCGCCAAGGGCCACATTCCCGGTGCAGTGAACATTGGCGATGCGCCGGCGGTGCTGCGCGACCCGAACACCGAAGACTTCATCGCCACCGCGCGCATCGAACAACTGCTCGGCGCCGCCGGGCTGGACCCGGCGCGCGAAATCGTCGTCTACGGCAGCCGTGGCGGCTGGCCGGCCTATTTCGGCCAGTACACGCTGCAGTATTTCGGCGCCCGCAATGTGCACGTGTTTCACGACGGCGTCGAAGCCTGGGGCGGCGCCGGCCGCGTGCTGGCGCAGGGGCCGTCGAGCCCGACGCCGGTGGCGCTCAAGCTCGACCCCGCGGCCGCGCCGCGCGTCAGCGTCAGCACGCGCGAGATGATCGCGCGGCTGAGCCGCAGCGACGTGCAGATTCTCGACGTGCGCACCGCCAAGGAATTCAGTGGCGAAGATATCCGCGCGATACGCGGCGGCCACATTCCGGGCGCGATCAACATTCCCTATGAGGCGAACTGGGTCGACCCCGACACGCCGCTCAAGCTGGCGCGCCGCGAGGTGGCGAACAACGCCGGCATGTCGCTCAAGCCCACGTCGGCGCTGAAGGCGCTGTACGCCAGCCTCGACCCGGAGAAGGAAACCATCGTCTACTGCCAGAGCGGCGCGCGCGCGTCGGAAACGGCCGGCGTGCTGCAGCAACTCGGTTTTCGCAATGTCAAGGTCTACGACTCGTCGTGGCTGGGCTATGGCAACACGCTGGATGCGCCGGCCGCCAACGCCACGTTTTTCAATGTCGGGTTGTTGAACTCGCGGCTCGCGACGATGCAAGGGCGCATCGACCAGCTGGAGAAGGAACTCGCGGCGGCGAAAACGGCGAAGTAGGTGCGGGGGAAGGCAGGCCAACAAGCCACCGACCGAATCGAATCAACCCACACGGAACGGAGACAACCGATGAGCAAACTCAAAGGCAAGGTCGCCTGGGTCACTGGCGCGGGCAGCGGCATCGGCCTGGCCGGCGCCCAGGCGCTCGCGCAGGCGGGTGCGGTGGTGGTGATGTCGGGCCGCCGCGCCGATGTGCTGACCAAGGAAGCCGAAGCGATTCGCGCCGCCGGTGGCGTGGTGGACGTGGCGCCGCTCGACGTGGGCGACGCGCCGGCAGTGCAGCGGGTGGCCGAGTCCATCGTGGCACGCCACGGCGGCATCCACATCCTGCTCAACAGCGCGGGACTGAACACGCCGAACCGGTTCTGGAAGAACCAGACCGTGCAAGGCTGGGACCAGGTGATCGGCGCAAACCTGAACGGCGCGTTCTACACCACGCTGGCGGCGTTGCCGGCGATGCGTGCGCAGCACGACGGATTGGTGATCAACGTGTCGTCGTGGGCCGGCGTGTTCCACCCCAGGCTCACCGGCGCGGCCTACAACGGCAGCAAACACGCCGTCACCGCGATGACGGAGACGATCAACATGGAAGAGTGCACGAACGGCATCCGCGCCTGCGCGATCTGCCCGGCCGAAGTGGCCACGCCCATCATGGACCGCCGGCCGGTTCCGCCCAGCGCCGCCGACCGCGCACGCATGCTGCAGCCCAAGGACCTGGGCGACACGATCCGCTTCATTGCGGAGTTGCCCGCCCACGCATGCATCAACCAGCTCATCATCAGCCCGACCTGGAACCGGATTTACATCGACAACCTGTAGGCACCCGCCTTCGGTCTTCGACAACCTGATGGGGTATCGACATGACGCACACACTCGCCCGCGGTTCTTGTCTTTGTGGGGGTCTGCGCTTTTCTGCGCTGTTGCCGACCAAGTGGGTCGCTCACTGCCATTGCACCTATTGCCGTCGGGCGCACGGCGCCGCGCTCGTGACCTGGGCGGGTTTCCGCAGCGAGCAGGTCTCGATCGACGAGGCGGGTCTGGCACCGACCTGGTTCGAGTCCAGCCCGGGCGCGGTGCGTGGCTTCTGCCCGCGCTGTGGCAGCCCGACGTTCTTCAAGTCGCAGCGGTGGCCCGACGAGATGCATGTCGCGCGGGCCCTGTTCAGCGATCCACTGGACCGGGACCCCACGGCCCATGTCTTCTACGAGAGTCACGTGCCCTGGCTCTCGGTCGCTGATGAACTGCCCAAGAAAAGCAGCACCTCATAGACGCACGGAAGCAGCGGCTTCGACGCGCCTTGAACGCGCGAGGACCCAGGTCTCCCGGCTTTCACGAACGTTGTCATCGCGCCCATGCATCAATATCGACGAGCCGTTGTTGCCGACGCTGCGGACTGTGTCCGTCTGCGGGGCAGGACCCGCGAGAACGCAGTTTCGGCGCAAAGGCTGGCCGAGGTCGGAATCACCGTCGAGTCGTGGGGCAACGACATCCGCACCGGCAAGTTGCCCGGACACGTTTGCACCCATCAAGGCGAACTGGTGGGCTATTGTTTTGGCGATCGAGGCACCGGCGAAGTGGTCGTGCTGGCACTGCTGCCTGCGTTTGAGGGCCAGGGCATCGGCAAGGAACTCTTGAGCCGGGTTGTGCAGGACCTCGTCGCCGCCTGTCACGTCAGCTTGTTTCTGGGTTGCTCGGACGATCCGGCGTCCCGATCGTTTGGCTTCTACCGTCACCTGGGCTGGCGCTCCACTGGCGCCATGGACGCGAATGGCGATGAAATCCTGGCGCTTCGTCCATGAGCCCACCCGACACGACGGGCAGGGGACTGTCGCTTCGCTCAGCCCGGCCCGAGGGGCCGCTGGCGTGACTCGGTGGCGACACAGCCACCTTGCGATTGGCCTGGCCATGGCGGGCATGTGCGCTGGCGCCGCCGATGGCGCCCGACCCGAGGGCGTGATTCAGAAACTCGCGACCACCGGCGAAGTGGCGTGTCAGCCCGCGTTGCCGTTCTACTGCGGCAACATGCACGTGTCATGTGCCGGGTTGACGTCGATCGCGACGTTTCCCTTCAAGTTGCGTGCGACAGCCGTTGTCGGCACGATCGAATCCGCGCCTGGAACCGAAAGCGTGCGCGGCCCTTACGAGAACGGCCGCGTCGACTGGGAACCGGCGGGGGCCTATGTCATTGTTTCGCCCCGCAGCGGCAGCGGGTACATCAAACTGCTCGCCGATGGCAGCTACAGCTTCAGGCACTATGCGCAGCACGGCGCAGCGATGTCGCTGGGCCGTTGCGAATAGTGGGGCAGCCCGTCGGTCCCGAAGCCTTGCACGTCTCGCGCGTCTCGCGTCTCACGCGATGCCGCGCTTCGGCGCGGGTTCGACGATCCTGCGCACCACCACCCGCCCCAGCACCACCAGGCCCAGCACTGAACTGAGCAGCGCCGCGCCGAAGCCCAGGCCGTGCACCAACGCGCCGAACAGCAGCGGCCCCAGGCCCTGGCCGATGAAGAAGCCGCAGGCGAACAATGCCACCGCCGAGCCGCGGGCCGACGGCGCGATCTCGGTCGCTTCGGTCTGCAGCGAGTTGTGCAGCATGTAGTAGCCCACGCCGGCGGCGAGCATCGCCAGCGCTGCCAGCCACCACGCGCTGATCAGCGCGAGCGCGGCGTAAACGGCCGCAGCCGCGATCGAACCCACGATGCACATGCGCCGCACGCCCAGCCACGCCATGATGCGTCGCACGGCCAGCGCGTAAGCCAGCCCGCCGACGCCGAACGCGCCCAGCACCAAGCCGGCCTGGGCGGGTGCATCGGCGACGCTGCTGCCGGTGCGTTCGATCAGGAACTGGCCGACGTGGGGGAACAGGCCGAAGATCAGCGCACCTTCGACGACCACGGCCGCGTACAGCCACACCGCTTTCGGGTTGCGAAACACTTGGGCGTAGAGCGCTGCGAACGGGGTGTGCGGCATTCCCGGTGCACGCGCCGGCGGTGCCTCCTTGGGGCGGGCCAGGACCGCCAACGCGGCAGCCAGGACTGCAGCGCCGGCGGCGATGAGCAGCGCGCTGCGCCAGCCGAACGCGTCGTTCGCCAGGCCGGCCACCACCGAGCCCAGCATCTGCCCGGTGATGATCGCCAGCAGCATGCGCCCGATCATCACCTGGCGCTCGTGCAGAGCGTAGGTGTCGCCCAGGCCGGCCAGCACGAGGGGAATCAAACCACCGGCAAAGACGCCGGCGACGACGCGGCTGACCATCAGCAGCTCGAAGCTCGGCGCGACCGCGCCCAGCCCGAGCGCCGCCGCCATGCCGATCACGCACGCCTGAATGCAGCGTGCCATGCCAAAACGGTCGCCCAGAGGGCCGAGAAACGGCTGCGCCAGCGCGTAAGGCAAGGCGTAGGCGGTGCTGAGCAGCGCGGCGGTGGCCGGGGTGACGTTGAAGTGCTGCGCGATCGGAACGATCAGCGGGTCGAAGATGCGCAGCGCAAAGCCGCTCGCGAACGCGCACGCCGCGAAAACCAGGAAGAGGGGCATGGGAAACGGGAGCGGCTGGTGCCGATTTCAATGCACCATTGTCGGGCCAGCGCTTTTGCAGTCGCGCTGGCGCATACTGCTGTTTTCGCTGCACATCCAACCCATGCCCGTCACCCGGAGTTTTCGTCACCAGAACTATGAGTTGTTGTGCGGGGCCAATCCCGTCGACGGTGCCAAGTTCGCGCCGTCGCTGGTGATCTCCAAGCAGGTCTGGCCCTGGCGGCCGCGGGTCATCGATGTACCGCGTGGCGAGCACGCGTCGGAAGACAGCGCTATCGAAGCAGCGCGTGCGCAGGGGGTCGAGTGGGTGTTGAACTACGGTTAGGCGCCAGGAAAACGCCTTGATCGTGGGGGCCTGTGCGCCCGACCCGACCGCCCATGAACGATCTGCCTCCACTGCCAGCCCCCAGGCTCGGGCGCTATCGTCACCACCGAGGGGGTGACTACGAAGTGATCGGGGTGGCCCGCCACAGTGAAACGCTCGAGCCACTGGTTCTTTATCGACCGCTCTACAACCAGACCGGGCTGTGGGCGCGGCCGTATGACATGTTCTTCGAGCAGGTCGAGGTC
>JANNKS010000680.1:0-8551 GCA_031396425.1 Rhizobacter sp.
CCTTGCGACGCGCTACCTGCCAGCGCGCCCCGGTTTGCTGGGCGACGTCGCCGACGGCCAGGTCCTGTGGTAGGGGTTTCAGCTCTAGGACCCGCTCTGCAGATCGTGCCGGCAGCGATGCGTCGGCCGGCGGTGCGGCCCGCCTTGTGTGTGCTGCCGAACGGAACCGCGCGTCGAACCGGTGCAGCATCTGATCGATCGCTGAACGCGGCGCCGAACGCGTGGCGGGTGATCGTCTCGACAGAGGGCAACAAGCTCATGGTGAACTCAACGACAGCCGTCCCGCCGCCGGCAACAGCGGCGAACGACGCCGGCACGCTGGCGCTGGGAACCAGGCTGGGCGAACTCGAAATCGTGCGCGTTCTGGGCGCGAGCGGTTTCGGCGTGGTGTATTTGGCCACGGACCACGCGCTGGCGATGGTCGTCGCGATCAAGGAGTACCTGCCCGCCACGCTGGCCGTGCACGACGCGCTCGGGCAGGTCCGTTGGCGCAGCGCGTTCGATGGCGATGCGTTCGAACGCGGCCGCCTCGCCTTCATCGACGAGGCACGCATCCTCGCGCGTTGCGAACATCCGTCGCTGCTGCGCGTGCACCGGGTCTGGGCAGCGAACGGCACGGTCTACCGACTCATGCCCCACTATGCCGGGCAGAACCTGATTGCGGTGCGCCGCGGCATGCACAAGCCGCCCAATGAAGCCTCGCTGCGCGGGTTGCTCGACGCGCTGCTTGCGGCGCTCGAAACCTTGCACGACGCGGGCCATCTGCATGGCGAGGTGACGCCGGCCAATATCCTGCTGCTGCCCGACGACCGGCCGCTGCTGCTGGACTTCGGCGCAGTCCGCAAAGCGATTCTCGGCCCCGACCCGTCGGCGCTTGCAGGGGCTGAGCCGTCCAGCCTCGGGCCGGGCGCTGAAGCGCCAACCGCGCTGCGCGGCCCCTGGTCCGACCTGCATGCGCTGGCGGTGGTGGCCGAGTTCTGCATCACCGGCGAACTGCCCGCCGTCGCGCCTGCAATGCAGCAAGGGTTGGGTCGCACGCCGCGCGACGGCGGGCCGGCGCGGCTGTCGACGCGCGCTTCGGAATCGGGCTACAGCGCGACGCTGTGTACCTTGCTCGACGCCCTGCAATTCGCGCCCCCGATCGAAGCGCCGGGTGCGGCTGCGGCTTGCCGTGCACTGCTGCGGGCGGAACCCGTGGCGCGTGCTTCGGGGCGGATCGATCCGGTGCTGAACTCACGCCCGTCCGCCGGCACGTTTCCCACCGGCTTGCTCGAACCCGAACTCGCCGAGGACAAGTTCGTCGCCGATCTGAACGAGTCGATGGCTGCCGCCGCTCGCGAGGTGAAGCTGCGCGAAAGCGCCGCCGCATTGCGGTCCGCACGTGCCGAGGCCGCTGCGCAGGCGAGCCCCCGGCCGCCTGCGAGACGCGTGGCGGTCTGGGGCGGCGCGCTGCTGGTGGCGTTGACGTTTGGCGCGGCGGGCTGGATGCTCAACGAGCACCTGGGGTCGGATCGCGTGACCGGCCCTCTTGCCGCGCTTGCCGATCCCGGGCGGTTGTTTGGCACCATGGCGGCGGGTGAGCCTGCCGCTCGGTCGGCGCCGGCGGCTGACCCCAAACCACCGCCCGTGCCGCCGCAGCGCAGCGCCGCGAAGCCGGTGGACCCTGGCGCAGATTTGCCGCGGACCGCGTTGATGCAGGCTCGCGAGGCGGCTTCCCCGTCACGCGAACCCGCCCCAGCCCGGACGGTGATGGCGGACAAAGGCATTGCGCAGCGCGATGCACCGGCCCGCTCAAGCGTGGACAAACCCGACGAGCTTGGTGAGAGGCCGCGCGCCACCGCCCGGGGCGGTGCAAGCCCGCGTGAGGAATGCGGCAACCGAACCGAATTTGCGCTGTACCGCTGCATGCAGACGGAATGCGCACAGCCACGCTGGGCCGCGCACGCACAGTGCATCCGCCTGCGCGCGACCGACGAGGTCGACTGACCCAGCCCTCCCCGGCACCAGCACCGGCGGTCTGGCAGCGGTGCCGCCGAACTCAGGTGCAGGCGATGAAGCGGTCGGTGCGCGCGGCGAGCAGCACCTGCGGCAGATTCGAGTCGAGCACGTCGACCGGGCTGCGATCGGCGAGCGCGGGGCAGGGGCGGACAAACCAAAGCGCGACGCGCCAGCGGTCGGCCTGCCGATCCACTTCCGCGAGGACTCGGCGTGGCGCGGGTCTGACGGCGAGCGCGGGGCGTTCGAACTGGAACATCGGGATCCAGACGGTGGCCCGCCATTCGAAACCGAACACCGCACCCAGGAAGATGAGTTTTTCCAGGCTCATCGTGTAGGTTCGTCGGTTCTCTTCAAGCAGGCGGGCGAGTTCTTGCGCGCACACGACGCCTCCGGTCGCTCGATAGGCCGTGCGCAGGCGATTGAAATCGAGTTCGGTGGGGTCGCCGACCGAACTCTCGAACTGACGACCCGCCAGCGGGACTTGCGGGCCCGGATCGAGCGCAGCGACACGAGCACCGGAGGCGAACGGGGTCGAAGCCGACTGCACTGAGTTCATGGTCATGCCCGCGCAAGGTCAATGAAGTGGGGTGACAGTGGCCAGAACGACCCTGAACGTTCAAGCATGCCAGATCTGCGGGGTGCGCGTCTGTGCGCTGGCCCACAGAGCGAGGGCGGTGGCCGACTTGATCGCATCGATGGCCGGCGCTTGTAGGCGGTGTCCGGCAGCCGGACGCTGCGTTGTGCCATCTTCAACGCGCCGATGTGCGATGGTGTCCTGGCCCGGTGGCGCCTAAGCTGGACACCCGATTCTTCGAGGCCTTCACCATGAGCAACCTGAATCCGACAGTTGAATTCGAAGCAGCTCGCGACCCGGTCACCGGTGCACTCGGTACCCACACCCTCAGTACCGGCCTGGGCGCCCTGGTCGGCGGATTTGCCGGAACGAGCGGCACCGACCCTGTCAACCGGGCGCGCGAAGATGCCTACTGGCAGGGCGAATTCGGCGTTCGTTCCTACGTCGACCACGGTTCGAGCTTTGAAGACTATGGGCCGGCCTATGGCTATGGCGTCGCCGCGCACGGCAGGTACCCGGGCCGCAGCTTCGACGATGTCGAAGCTGACCTCGCGCGCGACTGGGTCAGCACGCGCGGCACTTCGCGCCTGAGCTGGGACGCCGCCAGGCACGCCGTGCGCGATGCCTGGGAACGCGTCAGCGATGCTGTCGAACACGCGATGGCGACTCCCAGCGGCGACTGAGCCGATCGCGCTGCGGCGCCTTCGGGCGCGCAGGCGCCTGCGGGCCTATCCCAGGTTGTCAGCGGCGAAGCCCCAGTTGATCAGCGTGTCGAGCAGAGCTGCGACGTGTTCGGCACGCAGGTTCTGGTAGTCCAGGTAGTAGGCGTGTTCCCAGACGTCGATCGCCAGCAGCGGTTTCTTGCCCTGCGTGAAGGGGACGTCGGCATTGGCGGTGTCGACCACCTTGAGCTTGCCGCCATCGAGCACCAGCCACACCCAGCCGCTGCCGAAACGCTTTGTCGCGGCGAGTGCGAGCGCAGCCTTGCACGCGGCGAGGTTGCCGAACGAAGCTTCGATCAAGGGCTTGATCGAAGCCGGGGGTTCCCCGCCCCCTCCGTGCCGCAGGCTGTTCCAGTAGAAGCTGTGGTTCCAGGTCTGCGCCGCGTTGTTGAACACCGCCGTCTGGTCGGCCTTGCCGGCAGTCGCGATGATGGTCTGCTCGAGCGTCATGTCGGCGTAGGGTGTGCCGGCAACCGCCTTGTTCAACGCGTCGACGTAGCCTTTGTGGTGCTTGCCGTGGTGGAAGCCCAGAGTGTTGGCCGAGATCGCGGGTTCGAGCGCGCTTTCGGCGAACGGGGGCGGCGGCAGCTTGTGAGGGCCGGCCGGTGCTTTGGGATCAGTGCTCATGGTTCGTCCTTGGGTGGTAAGGTCTGGCGATGGGGTCGCGATGGCGCGGTTCGATTCGGCGCGCTTGTCCGCGTGGCGAATTGTGCGAACTGGCTGCGCTGTGCCGAGACTGAGCCGTGCGCGCGCGCACGTCTGTTCGGCCCCGCACACTGCTGGCGGGGAAGCAGGCCGGCTGCAGGAATGCCTAGGACTGGTCCTACAGGGCGCGGCGCGCCGTCTGACAGACAGACCGAGCCGCCTTTCTTACCATGCATGCACCGCGTTGTTGCGGTGTTTTCAACGAGGTGCAGACCGCAGGTGCGCACCATTTCCCCAACACATTCCGCGTGGCTTTTCGGCCGCCCGGGCGGAGCCCTTGATGAACATCCACACCCAGCCGAATGCCATTGCCACCCCGTACTGGAGCACCGCAAGTTTTGGTGACACCGTGGACACGACACCCATGGAACTGTCGGCGCTGGGCGAGCACCTGGATCGTTGCAAGGGTTCGCGTGGGCGCTTTTTCGCGCTCGGATGCGCGGCCGAGACCATGAACGGTTTGATCGCACCGCGCTTCGTCACGACGCTGGTGGTGGCGGCATTGTTGATGGGTATCGGTTCACTGGTCTTGTAGCGCATGGCGCAACTTGAGTTGCGGCGCCTGACGAGTGCGGCGCCGCAGGCGCTGCGCGACATTCTGGACGAGAAACGCGGCCCGGTGGAGCCGCCGATACGCTCCGAGATCTTCGGCCTGCAGCGCTTCGCGCAGCACGGCCGCAGCCTGGGCGAAACCCACCGCGCCGCGCCGGCGACGTCACGCACGGCGACCTTCTTTCCGCGCCTGCGAAGCAACATCCGCGCCTTGCGCGAAGCGCACCGCTACATCGGCGTGCAGGCGGCGACCGGCTATGACGTCAGCCCGGCGGCCGAGTGGTTGCTCGACAACTTTCACGTCATCGAAGCGCAACTCAAGGAAATTCACGACGGCCTGCCGCGCAGCTACTACCGCACGCTGCCCGTGTTGCTGGACGAACCTCTCGCCGGACTGCCGCGTGTCTATGGCGTGGCCTGGGCCTTCGTGGCGCACACCGACGGCGCGTTCGATGAGGACCTGCTGATGCAGTTCCTGAGCGCCTACCAGGAAACGCGTGAGTTGAATCTGAGCGAAATGTGGGCCTTGCCCACCACCCTGCGCGTCGTGCTGATCGAGAACCTGCGCCGCCTTGCCGAACGCGTGGCGTCCAACAAGGCTGCGCGCGAGGTGGCCAATCTCTGCAGTGACCAGATTGAAACGTTCTCCCTGAATGCGCTCGACGAGTTGCTCGCACTGCTGAACCAGCGTGGTGTCGGCCGGGTGTTCCTGGCACAGATGGCGCAGCGCCTGCAGGACCTTCCCGCGACCGCCCACAGCCGCTACACCGAATGGCTCCATGCGGCGCTGCCGGACCTCGCTGCCATGCAATCGCAGCAGATCGCCGACGAGGCCGCCGACAACCTGAGTGTGAGCAACGCCGTGACCTCGCTGCGTGCGATCGGCGATGCGGACTGGCCCGACATCATCTGCCGCACCAGTGCGCTGATGCAACTGATGTTGACCTCCAAGGTGTTCGAAGCCGAACACGCCGCCACGCGCGACCAGACGCTGCATGGCATCGAGCGGCTCGCCCGCACTGCGGCCCGCAGCGAAATGTCGGTGGCGCACACGCTGCTCGACATGATGCAGTCCAGCGCGGGCACCGACAAGCCCACCGCCGTGGCTGGCCACTGGCTGCGCGGCATGGGCCGGCCGGCACTGGTGCGCGCGCTCGGGCTGTCGGAGAGTGCCGCGATGCGTGCCGCCGCCCTTGCGACGTGGCCCTGGCGCAGGTTGGTGCGCCGCTTCGGCCTGCCGCTTTACCTCGCGTCGCTGTTGATCGGCACAGTGGGTTTGGTGGGGTGGCTGCTGTCCGATGGGGGGGGAGTGAGCGGCGCAGGCGAGAGCGCCGTGGCATGGGTGCTGGCGGCGGCGTTGCTGATGCTGTTTCCGGCCTCGGAAGCGGTGGTCGCCGTCATCAACCGGCTGATCAGTGAATCGGCCCGCCCCAGGCATCTGCCCCGGTTGGCGCTGGCCAATGGCATTCCGCCGGAACACCGCGCGATGGTGGTGATTCCAGCGTTGTTGACCGACGATGCGTCAATCGATGCGCTGGTGCATCGGTTGGAGCTGCATCACCTGGCCAACCCGGAACGCCATGCCCAATTCGCGCTGCTGAGCGACTGGGCCGATGCGCCGGCCGTTCAGGGCGAGTCGGACCAGCCGTTGCTGGCGCGTGCGACACGTTTGATCGGCGCGCTCAACACGCGTTATCCCGCCGAAGCCGGCTCGGCGCAGCGTTTCATCGTGCTGCACCGCGAGCGCCAGTTCAGCGAAACCGAGCAGTGCTGGATCGGCTGGGAACGAAAGCGCGGAAAACTGGAACTGCTCGTCGACGCGCTGGCACTCGGAACCGGCGCTTCGTTCCTGGACCTGGGCGATGCATCGCGCTTCGCACGCGACACCCGTTACATCGTCACGCTCGACAGCGACACCCAGTTGCCGCCCGGACGGCTGCGTGAACTCGTCGGCGTGGCGGCTCACCCGCACAACCAGCCGCGGCTGGACGCGAGCGGGCGGGCCATCGTCGGCGGCTACGCCATCCTGCAGCCGCGCATCGTCACGCCGCTGCCGGCGCAGAAAGACGTCACGCTCTATCACTGGCTGTTTGCCGGGCGGTGCGGGATCGATCCTTACAGCGCGGCCACGTCCGAGATCTACCAGGACCTGTTCGGCGAGGGCACCTTCACTGGCAAGGGCCTGTTCAACGTGCGCGCGCTGCACGCGGTGTTGTCGGGCCGCCTGCCTGATGGCCAGGTGCTGAGCCACGACCTGCTCGAAGGCGCGCTGGCCCGCTGCGCGGCGGTGACCGACATCACGCTGATCGAGGACGCGCCGTTCCACGCCGACGTGGCGGCCTCGCGGGTGCACCGCTGGATGCGCGGTGACTGGCAGTTGCTGCCCTTCCTGTTGAGTTTCATCCTGCAGCCCGCGCGCTATCGGGTGCGCGCCGTGAACCGCTGGAAGATGTTCGACAACCTGCGCCGTTCTCTGGTGGCGCCGGCATCGCTGGCCCTGTTGCTGCTGGCACTGGTCGGCGCCATTCCGTCACCCTGGGCCGCGCTGGCGCTGGTGCTGGCGGCGTTTTCTGCCGGGCCGCTGATGGGTGCGGTGGCGGGTTTCTCGCCGAGCCGCGACGACCTCGCCAAACGCCATTTCTACCGCCAGGCGGGGGCCGACCTGGCACGCGCGCTGGGGGGCGGGCTTTGGCACCTGGCGCAGTTGCTGCAGCAGGCCTTGATGGCCACCGACGCGATCACGCGTGCGCTCTACCGCATGGCGATCAGCCGTCGCCACCTGTTGCAATGGACCACGGCAGCGGCTGCGCACGCGTCCGCGAAGACCGCATTTGTCGATGTCGCGCGCGAGCACTGGAGCCTGCCGGTGGTGGCGCTGGCGCTGCTGGCCACCCTGTGGTGGGCAGCAACGCCGTACCCGGCGCTGGCACTGGCCCTGTGCCTGGTGTGGGGCGCCTCGCCGGTGTGGACCTGGTGGGTGAGCCGCCCCCGCCCTGCACGCACGGACGCCGCATTGCCCGCCCAGGACCAGACCTACCTGGAAGGCATCGCGCGCGACACCTGGCGCCTGTTCGAGCGTTGTGTGAACGGCGAAGACAACCATCTGCCGCCCGACAACCTTCAGACCGCACCGCACGACATGGTGGCGCACCGCACCTCACCCACCAACATCGGGCTGTACCTTCTGAGCGTGGCCTGTGCGCGCCAGTTCGGCTGGATCGGAACGCAGGAACTGCTGGCGCGCATGGAGGCAACGCTCGCCACGCTGGCAACACTGCAGCGCCATCGTGGCCATTTCCTGAACTGGTACGACACGCGCAGCCGCGCGGCGTTGCTGCCGATGTACGTGTCCACGGTGGACAGTGGAAACCTCAGCGGCCACCTGCTCGCCGTCGCTCAGGCCTGCCTGGAACTGGCGCGTGCGCCGCACGATGGCAACAGCGCCGAGCGGGCGCTGCGCGCCTCGCGGGAACGCCTCGCGCCGATGCTCGCGCGCGTGCCCGAGTTGTTGCCCGGTGGTACTGCGCTGGCACGCCTGCTGGCCCTGCCCGAGCCGTTGGCCGAATGCCGGCGCAACCTGGCGCAGTTCGACCGTCTGCTGCACGACGCTGCTGCCGAACTGGCGATGCGCCTGCCGCAAGAGGCGGAGCGGGCAGTGCCCGTGCGGGCGACGCAGCGCGACGAGCTGAGCTGGTGTCTGGCCGATCACCTGGCCACGCTGCGCAGCGCCGTGCAGGACCTGCACGCCGAGGCCCAGGACGGCGCCGCCGTGGCGACGCGACGCCTGCACACGCTGGTGCACGACTGCGAGCAACTGGCCTGGGTGGCAGACTTCAGTTTTCTCTACCACCGCAAGCGGCACCTGTTCCACATCGGCTACCGCGTCGCCGAGCAGGAGCTTGACGCCGGCTTCTACGACCTGCTGGCGTCCGAGTCGCGCCTGACCAGCCTGCTCGCCATTGCCAAGGGCGATGTGCCGGTGGGCCACTGGGCCTCGCTC
>JANNKS010000683.1:0-5718 GCA_031396425.1 Rhizobacter sp.
CGACGGTGGCCCGCCACGAGCAGGGGTGCCCCTGCGTTGCCGGGGCAGGTGGGTCGGGGTACGGTCGCAGGCACCCTTCGCGGTGTCATGGCTCGTTATGCGCTTGGACGGCGTTGATGGCGCTGCGCGCCGGGGACTCCATCGGGTGCCCCGCGAGCGTGGGCCGGAGAACGTACCCCGAGCCACCTGCCCTCGCGCGGAGGATGGGGTGCGTGCGGCGACGAAGGGTGCCAAAGGGCCGCAAGATGGTCCTTCCCAGCGGCGGCTCGTTCCATGCGTCGTGGGTGGCGCACAGCGCAATGGACCACTGACATGAACGCGGTGCCGAACACATTCAAAGGGCTGGAAGAGCGGCTGTTCTACCTTCTGCTGGCGTGCGGTGGCGCCGTGGTGCTGGCCGGCCTGGGGGCAGCCCACCTCATGGAAGAACACGGCCACGCCATCACCGGCATGCACAACCAGGTCGTCTGGGGTGTGCCGCACGTGTTTGCGATCTTCATGATCGTTGCCGCCTCGGGCGTGCTCAACGTCGCCTCGGTCGGCTCGGTGTTCGGCCAGGCGGTCTACAAGCAGCGTGCGCCGCTGTCGGTGCTGCTGTCGATCGCGCTGCTCGCCGGCGGCCTGATGGTGCTGATGCTCGATCTCGGCCGCCCCGAGCGCGTGCTGGTCGCCGCGACGCACTACAACTTTCGTTCCGTGTTCGCGTGGAACGTGTTCCTCTACAGCGGCATGTTCGCGATTCTGGCGGTCTACCTGTGGACGATGTTCGAGCGCCGCGTCAACCACCATGCCAAGGCGGTCGGCGTCGCGGCGCTGATCTGGCGTTTCGCGCTGACCACCGGCACCGGTTCGATCTTCGGCTTCCTGGTCGCGCGCCAGGCCTACCAGTCGGCCCTGATCGCGCCGTTGTTCATCGTGTTGTCGTTCGCCTGGGGCCTGGCGGTGTTCCTGATCGTGCAATCGACGATGCAGGCCTGGAACGGCCAGCGCGTGGATGACATCGTTCAGCGCCGTATGGCGCGCCTGCTCGGCATCTTCATCGCCGCGGCGCTCTACCTGGTGGCGGTCTATCACCTCACCAACCTGTACTTCGCGCGCCAGGGCGCCTTCGAAGCCTTCATCCTGCGCGACGGCGGTGTCTTTCCGCTGCTGTTCTGGGCGGTCTACGTCGGGCTCGGTTCGCTGGTGCCCATGCTGCTGGTCTATCACCCCGCACTGGGCGGGCAGCGCTCGGTGCTCGCCGCGGCGGCACTTGTCGTCCTGGGCGCGTTCGGCTTTCTGTATGTGTTCATCATCGGCGGTCAGGCGTTCCCGCTCGACATCTTCCCGGGCTGGCAGGCCAGCAGCAGTTTTCGCGACGGCGCGATCACGAGCTACCAGCCACGTTGGCCCGAAGTGGTGCTCGGGGTCGGCGGCGTTGGCGCCGCATTCGTGCTGACCTTGGTCGGCGTGCGCGTGCTCGACGTGCTGCCGCGCGATGAAGCGGCGCCAGCATCGGCGGTACAGGCGGCAAAGGCGAACTAGGATGAAACGCAAAGCATTGAATACGGAGCGCAGCGCGCCCCTTGGCCCAAAGCGGGTAGTCGTCGCTGCGCGCAGGCCAGGTTCTGCGCGAGGGCAGGTGGCCCGGCACCGAAGTGGCACCCCAGCTCGTGGCGGGCCACCGTCGGTTGAAGCAGGGTGGAGGTGGTGCCTCCGGGCGGAGGCCCCATTCGCGGTGTCCTGGCTCGTCGCGCGCCTGGATCGTGTTGATGCGGCTGACCGTTGTGGGCCTTGGTGGCGCCCCGCGAGCGTGGGCCGGAGAACGGGGGCGCCGCCTCCGCCCTGGCGCGCAGCCGCTGGTGGGCTGGGCTTGCTCGGACAGACGGGTTTCGCTGGAAGCCTCGGGCCACCTGCCCTCGCGCGGAGACTGGCCCGCGCGCAGCGACGCACACCCGCTTTGGGCCGCAAGCTGGTCCTTCCCAGCGCCGGCTCGTTTGATGCGTCGCGCGCGGCGCGCAGCGCAATGGACCGCTGACATGGACGCACCGCGCCTGCTCATCTCCGCGGCCCACAAGTCGTCGGGCAAGACCACATTGACGATCGGCCTGGCAAAGGCACTCGCCGGGCGCGGCCACTGGGTCCAGACCTTCAAGAAGGGCCCCGACTACATCGACCCGATGTGGCTGGCGCGCGCCAGCGGCCGGCCGTGTTTCAACCTCGACCCGCACCTGATGCACGACGCCGAGATCGTCGCCACGTTCGCGCGCCACGCCACCGCCGCCGATGTGTGCCTGGTCGAGGGCAACAAGGGCCTGTACGACGGCCTGGCGCTCGACGGCAGCAACAGCAATGCGGCGCTCGCACGCCAGTTGGGCCTGCCGGTGCTGCTGGTGATCGATGCACGCGGCATGACGCGCGGCATTGCACCGCTGATCCTGGGCTACCAGGCGTTCGAGCGCGACGTGCGCATCGCCGGCGTGATCCTGAACCAGCTCGGCGGCTCGCGCCACGAAGCCAAGCTGCGCGCCGTGATCGAGCACTACACCGACGTGCCGGTGCTGGGGGCACTGCAGCACGACGCGCGCCTCGCCATGACGGAGCGCCACCTCGGCCTGATGCCCGATGCCGAACTCGCCGACGCCGAGACGCGCTTGCGCGACATCGCTGCTGCGGTGGCCGCGCAGGTCGACCTTCACCGCGTGCTCGAATTCGCCGCGTCGGCCGCGCCGATTCCGGTCAGCGCGCTGCGTTCGAGCAGTGCTGCGGCGTCGGCGTCACGCGTTCGCATCGGCATCGCACGCGACGCGGCGTTCGGTTTCTACTACCCCGACGACCTGGCCGCGCTCGAGGCCGCCGGCGCGCGGCTGGTGCCGTTCGACACGCTGCGCGACGCGCACCTGCCGGCCATCGACGGCCTGTTCATCGGTGGCGGCTTCCCTGAAGTGGCGATGAGCGATCTGGAGGCGAACACCACGCTGCGCGCCGAACTGCGCACCGCGATCGAGGCCGGCCTGCCGACCTACGCCGAATGCGGCGGCCTGATGTACCTGGCGCGTTCGATCCGCTGGGGCGGGCGCACGGCGCAGATGGTCGGCGCGATTCCGGGCGACGTCGTGATGCACGAGCGGCCGGTGGGGCGCGGCTACGTGCAGGTGGCCGAGACCGCGCACTTTCCTTGGCCGTGCGTTGCGGGCGCAACAGCTGAACCGCCGCTGCGGCTGGGGCACGAATTCCACCATTCGAGCCTGGAGAACCTCGCCCCGACGGTTCGCTTCGCCTACGAGATGCGGCGCGGTCATGGCGTCGACGGCCGGCACGACGGCGTTTGCGTGCACAACGTTCTGGCGTCGTACACCCACCTGCGCCACACCGGCGGCAACCAGTGGCCGCAACGCTTCGTGGCCTACGTGCGCGAACAGCGCGCCGCGCGCGGTCTGCAGGCCAGCGAGCAGACGCTCGCCGCCTGAATCGCCAAAGCATCGTCATGACGACAAGCCCTGCAGCCTCCAGCGCCGCGTCCAGCAGTCACCATGTGCTGGTTAACGAAAAGCGCATCGAGACCGATTCCGAGGGCTACCTCAGCCACCTCGAAGACTGGTCCGAAGACTTCGTGCGCTCGCAGGCGGCTCGCGAAGGCCTGCTGCTGACACCCGAACACTGGGAGGTGATCGCCTTCCTGCGACGGTACTACGCCGAGCACGGCGTGCAGGCCCAGGTGCGCGTGATGATCCGCCACTTCGCGCAGGCCTGGGGGCCACAGCGCGGCAACAACCACGTCCTGCACGAGATCTTTCCGCACGGCGGGCCGCAGAAGCAGGGCAACCGCCTGGCCGGCCTGCTGCGCACCAAAGGCGAACATTGAGTCGAGGAGCAAGAAGATGTTGACATTGACCGTTTCTGCCGCCACCCAGATCCGCAAGGCCGCCGCCGACAGCGGCGCGTCGGAGCTCGCACTGCGTGTGGCCGCACGCCGCGAAGCCGATGGCTCGATCGTCTACGGCATGGGCTTCGATGAACTGCGCGAGGGCGACATGCCGCTCGAGGTCGAGGGCATTCCTCTGTTGATCGCGGCACCGTCGCAGCCGCTGCTGCAGGGCACGCAGCTCGACTTCGTCGAGCTCGAACCCGGCAGCTTCAATTTCATCTTCGTCCCGGCCGACGCCGCGGCCGAAGAACCGGCGCGCCGCGGCTGCGGCAGCGGCAGCGGTGGCTGCGGCAGTTGCGCCAGCTGACTTGATCGATCTCTGGAGGCCCCATGAATTCTTTCGTCGACATGAACGCCTTGCTCGCGCGGTGCGGCTCGCCGACGGGCCGGGTCGCCCTGGTGGGCGCCGGGCCGGGCGACCCGGAGTTGCTGACGCTGCGCGCCGCGCGGCTGCTCGCGCAGGCCGACGTGGTGGTGCACGACCATCTGGTCGGGCCCGGCGTGCTCGCGCTCATCGGTGCCGGCGCGCAACGCATCTACGTCGGCAAGGAGCGTTGCCGCCACAGCATGGCGCAGGACGACATCAACCGGTTGCTCGTGCGGCTCGCGCGCGAAGGACGCCATGTCGTGCGGCTCAAGGGCGGCGACCCGTTCATCTTCGGCCGCGGCGGCGAAGAGCTGCAGGCGCTCGCTGCTGAAGGCGTGTCGTTCGAAGTGGTGCCCGGCGTCACCGCCGCCTGCGGGGTGGCCAGCCACGCCGGCATTCCGCTCACGCACCGCGACTTCGCGCAGAGCTGCACCTTCGTCACCGGCCACCTCAAGGACGGCAGCTGCGAGCTCGACTGGCCCGCACTCGCGCGACCGCGCCAGACCGTGGTGATCTACATGGGCCTGTCGGGGTTGCCGACGATCTGCGCGCAACTCATCGCGCACGGCCTGCCGGCGCACTGGCCCGCCGCGGTGGTCGCCCAGGGCACTTTGCCGACGCAGCGCGTGGTCTGCGCAACGCTCGCCACCCTGGCCGCGGAGGTCGAATCCGAAGGACTGCAGTCGCCCTGCCTGACCATCGTGGGCGAAGTGGTGCGTCTGCGCGACGAACTTGCGTGGTTCACGAGCCCGGGAGCGACCGTGCGCGCTGTTGAAACTGTGCAAACCATGGAAGCCTGAACGATGGCGCAGAGCTTATGCGAGGCCTGGAATGCCGCTGCCGCGCTGACGGCCAAGCGCGTCGAATCGGAATGGATCAAGAAGGGTGCCGGCGTGGGCTCGGCGCTCGCCTGAACTGCGCGCCTCAACGGCAATCATCGTCGTCTCGACGCGCAAGCAGAGGTCCGGTGTCGGATGTGCGAGCTTTTTGCGATGGCAGCGAAGGTCCCGAGCACCGTGCAGTTGTCGCTCGAGGAATTCTCGCGACACGGCGGTTTGTCGGGCCCGCACAAGGACGGCTGGGGCATCGCCTGGTACGACGAGCGCGATATCCGCCTCGTCAAGGAGGCTCTTCCCGCGGCCGACAGCCCCTGCGTGCGCTTCATTCAGAGCAACCCCATCGTCAGCCCGTTCGTCATCAGCCATGTGCGCAAAGCCACGCGCGGCGCAGTGGCACTGCGCAACTGCCAGCCGTTCGTGCGCGAACTCGGTGGTGTGTGGCACAGCTTTGCGCACAACGGCGACCTGGCAGACATCGAGCGGGACGCGCGCCTGCGGGCCGGCGCGTACCGGCCCGTCGGTGAAACCGATTCCGAGCAGGCGTTTTGCGCGCTGCTTGAACGCCTGCGCGGGCTGTGGCTTGCCGATGGGCCGCCGACCGTTGA
>JANNKS010000714.1:0-3683 GCA_031396425.1 Rhizobacter sp.
GCTCACGACCTTGATATCGACATTCGGATGCAAGCGCTTCCACTGCGGAATCGAAGCGCGCACGATTTCGTCGACCGCTGGGAAGGCTGCCACCGTCAGCTGCTGCTGCGCGCGGGCCTCGCCCGGCAGCAAGAACACCAGCCCGAGCACAGCCATTTCAACGGCGAACATGCCAGCCCAGCTGCCAGATCGGCCCGCCCTGATCCCCTGCGTCATTCCGGTCTCCATCCAGCGCCGCTTCGCAGTCACCACGCCCTGCGCCAAGCTGGCTCGGGATCAAGCCTGCGGAGGCTATGAAAGCGCTTTCATTTCGAATATAGGTTTGCCACCCAGGGCTGTCAATCGAGGGAAATCGCTAGGTGCCCTGCCACCCGACCAGGATTGCGCCGTTCAGCCTGCCCGCCGATCGACGGTTCAGCCGCGCAAGCGCCGGCTCGATTCGCGAGCGACGAAGCGCGGCG
The DNA here is from genome assembly GCA_031396425.1 of Rhizobacter sp. Taxonomy (GTDB): domain Bacteria; phylum Pseudomonadota; class Gammaproteobacteria; order Burkholderiales; family Burkholderiaceae_C; genus JAEMQF01. The sequence goes on from JANNKS010000714.1 coordinate 462, forward strand.
GCGGAAGTTCGGCCCCGGGCTTGTTTCCGGCCAGCAGATCGAGCATCGCCGAGGCGGCCAGGCGGCCGAGTTCGTATGCCGGCTGTTGCACCGTGCTGAGTGGCGGTATCGCAAACTGCGAGGTCGGCAGGTCGTCGAAGCCGACCAGTGACACATCGTCGGGCACCAGCAGCGAACGGCGCTGCAGCCCGAGCGCCGCGCCGAAGGCCATCTGGTCGTTGGCTGCGAAGATCGCAGTGAAGCGCTGCCGGCTTTCGACCAGCCGGTCTACCGCCAGCAGTCCGTCGACCTCATGGTATTCCCCAGGAACCACCAGTGCCGGATCGAAGCTGATGCCGGCAGCGTCGAGGGCAGCGCGGTAGCCGCGCATTCGTTCGGTCGAATCGACGTGCGCCGGGTCACCGGTGATGAACGCAATGCGCCGGTGCCCGAGCTGGATAAGATGGTTCGTAGCCATCCGGCCCCCCTCGAAGTTGTCGAAGTTGAGCGAAAACAGCCCTGGCGCCTTCAAAGTGCGGCCTGTCACCACCACCGGAAGCGACTTCGCGCAGTTCTTCAAGGCCTGATCGGTCATGCGTCCAGTCAACACGATGATGCCGTCGACCCGACGCGAACGCAGGACGTCGATGCAGCGGGCTTCGCTGGCCGCATTCCAGTGCCCGCTGACGAACAATGGGCTGTAGCCCGCCGGATCGAGCTGATCTTCGATGCCCCGCAGCGCGGCACCATAAAAAGGGCTGTCAATCGCCTGGGTGACCACACCGATGCTCAGCGTGCGCCCGCCCGCAAGGCCACGCGCCACCGGGTTGGGCACAAAACCCAACTCGGCAATCGCCGCATCAATGGCGCGGGTCTTGGCTTCGCTGACTGTGGCGGTGCCGTTCAGGATGCGTGATACGGTGCTCAACGAGACACCGGCCATACGGGCGACCATTTCGATCGTTACTGGCCCGTTGGGGGGCTGTGCCACGGCCCTCGTGCCGCCGATCACTTTGCTCTTTGTTCTCATCGCCGCTCACGCCACCTCAACGGCGGGAGTGTACGGGTGCGTGATCGCAGCCGTTTAAATATGCAGAGGAGCGGGTCGGCTGCACCGCCCGGCCTGCACGGCTGCATATGAGTGGGGACGTGCCCGCTAAGACACCAGCAATACCCGCATCCCCAACGCCTTGCCGCCCTCACGATCGAGCAGCTGGATGCTCACCTGGCGCGGCCGGAAGCCTTCGGGCAGCGGCAGGCTGCCGCGCACCACTTCCTGGCTACCGATAGCCAGCGCCACCGGCTTGAGGGTGACGGTGGTCTCGGCGCCGCGCGCCGACAGGCCGGTGACGAGCAGCTGCATCACGCCCGCCATCGGCTTGCCGGCGGCACGCTCACGCGTGAGAACGACGTTGTAGGCGAGCTGCCCGGCCTTCGCGGTAAACGAACCCGCACGCACCGCGACGACACCGCCTCGCGGGTCAGGTGGCAACGCGGCGATCACGGCCGAAACGTCGTCGCGGGCGCGCTCGACGATGGCGTGGCTGGACGCGTACTCTTCGGTCATGGCCTTCTTTTCGGCGAGCGACTTCTCGAGTTGCGCGGTGGTCGTGGCCAGATCGGTCTTCAGGCGCTGCCGTTCGGCGTCGGCCTGCTCGAACGCGTTGCGCAGCTTGGTCGACGCATCAGCCGTCAGGCGCGGCGGCAGGTAGCGTTCCTGCACCACCGCCAATCCGAGCGCGCCGGCCGCAATGCCGCCGAGCAGCAGGACCAGCCATGGGGGAAGGTGCCAGCGCGAGCGGCGCCGGCCGAAGGGTTCGTAGGCGACAGGTTTGAATTGGCCAAGCATGGGGAGTGGGGGTGGATGTGGGGCCGCGCAAGCCGCAAGGGTACATCCCGCGGGGCTACGAATTGAAACATGCCCGGCGGCAGCGACCGCGCCCGGGTGCGGGCGCGCGCGACCCGCGGCCTTGCAGGGCCAGTCTCAGGCATCGGCGCCCTGATCGCCGGGGAGCCCTCGCCTTGCAGGCCGCGCCCTCGCAGAGCTCGGGCCCTTCGCCAGGCACAAACAGTCCTCAGGACTGTTTGAGTCCGGGCTCAGCCCAAGTGGCGGCCGAAGAAGCGCAGCGTGCGGTCCCAGGCGATCTGCGCCCACGCCGCGTCGTACTGGGTGATCGGCAATCGGTGCGGGCCGACCGCCGTTTCGTTCGCGAACGCGTGCTGTGCCAGGTAGCGTTGGCCCTCGTAGGTGACGCCTGCCGCGCGCAGTTTTTCTTCCAGCGCGTCGACGCTGGCGATCGGAAAGGCGCCGTCCTGCGTCGCCCAATGCGCCAGCAGCGGCGCCTTGATCTTCGACGCGTCGACGAACTCGAGCGGCGGCAGGCCGTACCAGACCACCCCGGCGCTGACTTCGGGCACCATCGTCAGCGACAGCACCGTCAGCGCGCCGCCCATGCAGAAGCCGGTCACGCCGACCTTGGCGGTGCGGCCCTTGAGAAACTGCACCGCGCCGCGCACGTCCTGCGAGGCGGCGTCGGCGAAGTTCAGGTTCGTCATCAGGTGGTGCGCTTCTTCGGCGGCCACGGTGGACTTGCCGCGGTACAGGTCAGGCACCAGCGCGGTGTAACCCGCTGCGGCAAACCGATCGGCCACACCGCGAATCTGATCGTTCAGGCCCCACCATTCCTGGATCACCACCACCGCCGGCGCCCCCGTGGCCTGCGCCGGCTCGGCCAGATAGCCGTTCACGCTTTGCCCATCGGGGCGCTTGTAGCTGATCGTCGTTCCCATGGCGAAACTCCTCAATGCAGTTGGTGCGGCACAGTAGAGGCCCGCAGCGAGCATCACGTCAAGCGGGGCAGCCCCTATCGGCGCACGTCATCTTGAGGCGCAGCAAGGGCGCAATCGCGCCTTACAGTCCGGGCCATGCCACGCCAGACGAGCCCGGAAGGACGAACCCGATGAAAACCTATGCGATCGCCCTGATTCCCGGTGACGGCATCGGCAAGGAAGTGATTCCTGCCGGCCGGCAGGTGCTGGAGGCGCTTGCCGCCGCCCGCCGGGGCTTTCATTTCGAATTCGAAAGCTTCGGCTGGGGCGGCGACTGGTACCGCGAGCATGGCGTGATGATGCCGGAGAACGGCCTGGACGCGCTGCGCAACAAAGACGCGATCCTGTTCGGTTCGGCGGGTGACCCGCACATCGCCGACCACATCACGCTGTGGGGGCTGCGCCTGAAAATCT
>JANNKS010000738.1:0-4335 GCA_031396425.1 Rhizobacter sp.
GCAGTCAACGAAAAATCGAAGTCGCCGCTTCGAAAATCGCACCAAGTTCGAGCAAATTCCGGAGAAATCGATGAAATTCAGATCGCCGCAGAACCATCGTCACTGTTCGTCAAAAACGGCGGCTTGATCAGCGTTGCCTTAAGTCAGCTCCCGCGCCGCGGCGTCGCGCTGCGGGCACCCGCCACCCGCCGGGCCCTGCCATAGGTCTTGAAGCGCGCTGTCACCGCCAGCATCTGCCCGCGCGACAAGGTCACCGGCTCGCCGACCGCCAAGGCCTTCAGGTAGGTCTCGCACAACGATTCGATCTCGCACGCGACCTTCATCGCGTGGGCGAGCGACGTACCGCCGGCCACCAGGCCGTGGTTGGCCATCAGGCAGGCGTGCCGGTCGGTGAAGGCCTCGGCCACGGCCAGGGAGAGCTCCTGCGTGCCGAACAGGTGGTAGGGCGTGCACGGCACGTTGTCACCCCCCGCCACCGCGACCATGTAGTGGAACGCCGGCAGCTCGCGGCGCAGGCACGCCAGCGCGGTGGCGTGCACAGCATGCAGATGCACCACGGCCTGCAGGTCGGCGCGCGCGTTGTAGATCGCGCGGTGGAACGGCCATTCGCTGGAGGGCTGCCACTCGCCCAGGACCTGGCCGTCGTCGCCCATCCACACCAGGTCGTCCGCGTTCAGTTCGTGGGCGCCCATGCCGGTGGGCGTGATCCAGAAGCCCGGTGTCGCGCGCTTTTTGCCCGAGCGCACGCTGGCGTTGCCGGTGCTGCCGCGGTTCAGGCCGAGCGCGTCGAGCCGCTTCACGGTGGCGACGAGGCTGGCGCGCAGCGTGCGCTCGGGTAGGGCAGTGGTCATGGTGTGACCTCGCCAGCAGTGTCCTGCGCGAACAATGCGGCAATGCCTTCGGCGCTTGCCGGCACGACGCCGCGCTCGGTGATCAGCGCGCTGACCAGCCGCGCCGGCGTCACGTCGAAAGCCGGGTTGACGGCACCGGTTCCATCGGGCACCACCTGCACTTCCACGCACGTTCCGTCGGGGGCGCGGCCGCTGAGGTGCGTCACCTCGCGCGCGTCGCGTTCCTCGATCGCTATCTCGGCCAGGCCATCGGTGATCGAACGGTCGAGCGTGGACAGCGGCATCGCCACATAGAACGGCACGCGGTTGTCGTGCGCGGCGAGCGCCTTCAGGTAGGTGCCGATCTTGTTCGCCACGTCGCCGCGCGCGCTGACGCGGTCGCAGCCGACGATCACGGCGTCCACGTTGCCGCGTTGCATCAGGTGGCCGCCGGCGTTGTCGGAGATCACGTGGTGCGGCACACCTTGTTCGCGCAATTCGTACGCGGTGAGGCTGGCACCCTGGTTGCGCGGCCGGGTCTCATCGACCCAGACGTGGACCGCCAGCCCCTGCGCGTGCGCCAGGTAGATCGGCGCCAGCGCGGTGCCCCAGTCGACGGTCGCGAGCCAGCCCGCGTTGCAATGCGTGAGCACGTTGAGCACCTGCCCCGGCATGCGCGCGGCAATGGCCCGCAGCAGTGCCAGGCCATGGCGGGCGATGGCCTGGTTGCTGGCGACGTCGTCGTCGGCGAGCCGAGCGGCGAAGGCCCACGCCGCCGCCGCGCGTTCGGGAGGAGGCCGTTCACGCAGATGGGCCAGCGTGCGGTCGACCGCCCAGGCCAGGTTGACGGCGGTCGGACGCGTGCGTTTCAGTTGGCTGGCGGCGGCGCGCAGCGCAGCGTCGCTCGCATCGGTGCGTGCCTGCAACGCCAGCCCGTAGGCGGCTGTCACGCCGATCAGCGGCGCGCCGCGCACCGCCATGTCGGCGATCGCGCGGGTTGCATCGCTCGCGCTGGCGATGCTCACTCGGGCCACGCGGTGCGGCAGCACGCGCTGGTCGAGAATGCCGACCGCTGCGCCGCCAGGTTCGGGCCAGATCGTGCGTGTCGGCTGGCCGGCGATCAGCATCGGGGCATGCCTCCGAGGATTCGTTGTGAGTGTGTCACGCCCAGGTCGGCGGCTTTACAGCACCCGCCCGGCGATGCCACGCAGCCGTTCCACCGCCGCCGGGTCGCGCCGGTCCACAGCGGTGATCAGCGCGTGGTCGAGTGCGTGCCGGCAACTGCACGCACCGGCGTGGCCGTCGTGCGCGAGCGCCGGGGCCAGCCCGGCGATCACCCGGCGCGCAGTGTCGGCGTTGGCAAGCAGCACCTTGATCACAGCGGCGACGGTCACCGCGTCGTGGTCCGGGTGCCAGCAGTCGAAGTCGGTCACCATCGCCAGGCTGGCGTAACAGAGCTCGGCCTCGCGCGCGAGCCTGGCTTCAGGCAGGTTGGTCATGCCGATCACGTCGCAGCCCCAGGCGCGGTACAGGCGGCTTTCGGCAAGCGTTGAAAACTGCGGCCCTTCGATGCAGACGTAAGTGCCGCCCATCGCGTGCGCCCCACCTTGCGCCTGCACAGCGCGCAGCAGGTGCTGGGCCATGCGCGCGCACACCGGGTGTGCCATTGCCACGTGCGCCACCAGCCCGGGCTCGAAAAAAGACGCCTCGCGGCGCACGGTGCGGTCGATGTACTGGTCGACGACCACGAAGGTACCGGGCGGCAGGTCTTCGCGCAGGCTGCCCACCGCGCTGACCGACAACACGTCGGTCACGCCCAGGCTCTTCAGCGCGGCGATGTTGGCGCGGTAGTTCACCTGCGACGGCGCGATGCGGTGGCCGCGCCCGTGGCGCGCCAGGAACGCCAGGCCGACGCCGCCCAGCGTGCCCAGCACCACCTCGTCCGAAGGCGCACCCCAGGGGGTGTCGAGCGCGACCGAGCGGATGTCGGTCAGGCCGGGCAGGTCGTAGACGCCGCTGCCGCCGATGATGCCGATGCGGTTCATGGCGGGATTGTGCGGTGTCCGGGCGCATGGCGCCGAGCCAGGCGCCGCGTGCGGCTCCATCACGTCAAGCACGCGCAGCGCGTCAGGGTGTGGTCCGCGGGAAACCGAGACGACAAACCGCGCCTCAGGCCGGCTTCGAGTCGGCCCGGAAGGCCTGCAGCGCCAGCGCCGTGATCACCAGGCCGAAACCGATCGCGTCGGCTGCTGCACTCGGGTAGACGAGCGCGAAGCCGGCCACCAGGAGCATCGCGCGTTCGGGCGTGGTGGTGCGCTTCAGCGCCCAGCCCTGGAAGCCACCCGCGAGCGCGGCGATGCCCACCGCTGCCGTCAGCGTCACCTGCGCGATCGACCACCCGTCGGCCGTGGCGAGTGCCTTCGTCGAGCCCATCAGCAGCAGGCCCAGGCCACTGGGGTCGAGCACGAACATGAAGGGCACCAGGAACGCCGGCACGGTGTACTTCCAGCATTGCAGCGTGGTCTTGTACGGGTCGCCGCCGGTGATGGCGGCCGCCGCGAACGGCGACAACGCGGTGGGGGGCGACACCTCGGAGAGCACCGCGTAGTAGAAGATGAACATGTGCGCAGCGAAGTCGGGCACGCCCAGCTTGATCAGCGCCGGCGCCGCAATCACCGCGCAGATGATGTACGAGGCCGTGACGGGCACCGCCAGCCCGACGATCCACACGACCAGCGCTGTGAACAGGGCGGTCAGCAGCAGCGAGCCACCCGCATAGTCGATCACGATCGAGCTGAATTTGAGCCCCAGCCCGGTGAGCGTGACGACGCCGACGATGATGCCCGCGCCGGCGCAGGTGGCAGCGACGTTGAGCACGCCGACCGAGCCGCCTTGCATCGCCTTCACGAACGGCGAGCCGAACAGGTTGCGCGCGAACGAGCCCTTGGCCCGGAACAGGTCGTACGAGAAGAGCGCGGTGTCGCGGCGCAGGAAGCTGGTGACGAACGACACCACCGTGGCCCAGAACACCGACAGCACCGGCGAGTAGCCCCACATCATGAAGGCGACGATGGACACCAGCGACAGGAAGTGGAACCCGTACTTGCGCGTCAGGTTCCACACCGTGTCGACCTTGTCGAAGGCGGTGTTGCCCCTGCCGTACTTGCGCGCGTCGAGTTCCACCATCAGGTAAAGCGAGAAGTAGTAGAGCACCGTCGGGATCGTGGCCATCCTGATCACGTCCAGGTACGACATCTTCAGGAACTCGGCGATGAGGAACGCCGCCGCGCCCAGCACCGGCGGCGAGAGGATCGCGCCCAGCCCGCCGGCCGCGAGGAGTCCCCCGGCCGCGTTCTTCTCGTAGCCGCTCTTCGCGAGCATCGGATAGGCCACCGAGCCGATCGTGACCGTGGTCGCGACGCCCGAGCCCGACGGGCCGCCCAGCAGGAACGAGGAGAGCACCACCGCCCGGCCCGCGCTCGTCGACTTGCCGCCCATCAGCGAG
>JANNKS010000739.1:0-15690 GCA_031396425.1 Rhizobacter sp.
GCCGCCTGCGTGGAATGCATGGCGGGTGTGATCGTCGCCTTCGGCAGGTCCTCATCGCCGGTCAGCGTCACTTCGTAACGCTCGTCGCCAACCACCACGTCGAAACGGTCGGCCGAGAGTTCCCGCACATCGATCACGAACTCCCGGCCGCGAAGGCCCAGCGTATAGCGCCGCATTACTTGCCCCTCCGTTGCCAGCTTTGGTTCTGCCTTGCCCGTCCGGCCCCGACCCAGCGCGAGGCATACAGCAGGCTGCCGGGCCAGTAGCTGCGCATCGCCGGCGCGGCTTCGCGCCGACGCACCGCCCGGTGCGTGAGCGTGGCCACCAGGATCGCCGCGAGCAACTCCGCGTCGATGCCCTGCACCGGCGTCGGGTTCGGCGCTTCGGCGTGTGCCCCGGCGCCGGCGAGTCCGGGCGATCGCGGCTCACCCGCCGGCGCCTCGCTCGGCACCGGCTCGGCCGGCTCCTTGTCCATTCGCAGCACGAACGTCAGCAAGCCCCACAGCAAGGCCAGCAGCGCGAACACGAGCCCCATGCCGAGAGCGGTGGTCTGCAGGCCCCAGATCAGGTTGTCCATCGCGGCCTCGAGCTGTTGGGCGACTGGAAACGCGACGGAACACGACGCTGCAGCACGACCATCGTGTGAGCCATCATGTCGGCGACAGCCCGTGTTTCTTGGGCGGGTTCTGCTGCACCTTGGTGCGCAGCACTTCGAACGCGCGCGCCAGGCGCGGGCGCGTCTCGCGCGGTTCGATCACCTCGTCGATCTGGCCCACGTCGGCGGCGCGGTAAGGGTTGAAGAACTTCTCCCGGTAGTCGGCGATCAGTTCGCGTTCGCGCGCCGCCGGGTCGGGCGCGTTCTTCACCTCTTCGCGATAGAGCAGACGCACCGCGGGTTCGGCGCCCATCACCGCGATCTGCGCCGTCGGCCAGGCGAACGCGAGGTCGGTGCGCATCTGCTTGGACCCCATCGCCACGTAGGCGCCGCCCATCGCCTTGCGCGTCACGATCGAGATCTTCGGTACCGTCGATTCGCAATAGGCGTAGATGATCTTCGCGCCGTGGCGGATCACGCCGCCGTACTCCTGGTCGATGCCGGGCAGGAAACCGGGGCAGTCGACGAAGGTGACCAGGGGAATGTTGAAGGCGTCGCAGGTGCGGATGAAGCGCGAGATCTTGTCGCTGGCGTCGATGTTGAGCGCGCCCGCCATGAAGGCCGGCTGGTTCGCCACCACGCCCAACGAGTAGCCGTCCAGGCGCGCGAACCCCACCACCGCATTGGCGGCGAAAGCCGGCTGGATCTCCAGGAAGCTGTCGCGGTCGAAGATCGACAGGATCGCGTCGCGCATGTCGTAGGGCTGGTTCTCGTCGTTCGGGATCAGCGAATTGAGCGCCTCGTCCATGCGGTTGGTCGGATCGTCGGGCCTGATCTGGGGCGGGTCTTCGTTGTTGTTCTGCGGCAGGTAGCTCAGCAGCAGCTTGGCCAGCGCCAGGCCGGCGACCTCGGTGTCGGCCGCGAGGTGGGCCACGCCGCTGCGGCTGGTGTGCACGTCCGCGCCGCCCAGGGCCTGCGCCGTCACCACCTCGCCGGTGACGGCCTTGATGACGTCGGGCCCGGTGAGGAACATCGTGCTGTCGCCCGCCATGATCACGAAGTCGGTCAGCGCCGGTGAGTACACCGCGCCGCCGGCGCAGGGGCCGAGGATCAGCGAGATCTGCGGTATCACGCCCGACGCCATGACGTTGCGCACGAACACCTCGCCGTAGGCGGCCAGGCTGCGCACGCCTTCCTGGATGCGCGCCCCGCCGGAATCGTTCAGCCCGATGAGCGGGATGCCGCTGTCCAGCGCGAGGTCCTGGATGCGGCTGATCTTGTGCGCCTGCACTTCCGAGAACGAACCGCCGAGCACGGTGAAATCCTGCGCGAAGACGGCCACTCGCCGGCCGCTGATCTTGCCCAGGCCGGTGACGATGCCGTCGCCGGGGAAGCGCTGCTTGTCGAGCCCGAACTCGCTGACCTGGTGCGTGGCGAGGGCGCCGAACTCCTGGAACGAGCCTTCGTCGAGCAGCAGCGCGAGCCGCTCGCGCGCGGTGAGCTTGCCGCGCGCGTGCTGCTGGTCGATGCGCTTCTGCCCGCCGCCGAGCACGGCGCGGCTGCGCATTTCGCGCAGCACCTGCAGATGATCGTTCGTCTTTCCCTCCATCGTTTGGCTCCCTCTGGCCCGGCGTGTTGCTGACTTGGATTCGATTGGGCGCGAAGCGGTGCGCGGCTCGCGCCCAGCGGCGTCCGACTGTCCCTACGGCATCAGCAGGTTGGGCAGCCACAGCGAGATGATGGGCACATAGGTGATCAGCATCAGGAACGCCAGCATCACGACGATCCACGGCGCGCAGGCCTTGGTCACGTCGGTCAGCCCCATGTTGGCGATGCCGCTGGCCACGTACAGGTTCAGCCCCACGGGCGGCGTGATCATGCCGATCTCCATGTTCACCGTCATCACGATGCCCAGGTGGATCGGGTCGATGCCGAGTTTCATCGCCACCGGGAACAGCATCGGCGCGGTGATCAGCAGGATCGACGACGGCTCCATGAAGTTGCCCGCGACCAGCAGCAGGAGGTTCACGACCAGCAGGAACATCCAAGGCGACAGGCCCATGTCGGTGATCCATGCCGCCAGTGTTTGTGGAATCTGCTCCGAGGTCAGCAGGAACGAGAACAGCACCGCGTTCGTGATGATGTAGAGCAGCATCGCCGACAGGTTGGCGCTGTCCAGCAGCACCTTGGGAACCTGCTTGAACGTCAGGTCCTTGTAGACGAACACCGCGACCACGAACGCGTACACCGCGCTCATCGCCGCGGCCTCGGTGGGCGTGAAGATGCCGGTATAGATACCACCGATCACGACAACGATCAGGAGCAGGCCCCACACGCTGTCGCGGAAGGCTTTGAGCACTTCTGCGAAGCTGGCCTTGGGCATGCGCGGATAGTTCTTCTTCTTCGCCACCGCCCAGGTCACGAACATCAGCAGAGCGGCCAGCCCGATCCCGGGCACGATGCCGGCGATGAAGAGTTTGCCGATCGACGAATTGGTGGACACCGCATAGATCACCATCACGATCGACGGCGGGATCAGGATGCCCAGAGCGCCCGAGGTGCCGATCACGCCGACGCCGAAGCTCTTCGGGTAGCCCTGTTTGACCATCGCCGGCAGCAGGATCGAGCCGATCGCCACCACCGTGGCCGGGCGCGAGCCCGACACCGCGGCGAACAGCGCGCAGGCCAGCACGCCGCCGAGCGCCAGCCCGCCGTGCCAGTGACCCACCAGCGCGGTGGCGAAGCGGATCATGCGGCGTGCCACACCGCCGTGGGTGAGGAAGTTGCCCGCCAGGATGAAGAACGGGATCGCCATGATCTCGAACTTCTCGATGCCGGTGAACAGCTTCAGCGCCACCGATTCGAGCGGCATCTGCGTCATCGTGAACAGGAAACCGAGCACGGTCAGGCCGAGCGCGATCGAGATCGGCATGCCCGTGAGCATGAGCACGATCAGCAGCGCGAAGATCACATACGCGCTCATGGCTGGCTCCCGGGCTTCACGCCGGCTGGGTGCAGGTCGGAAGGCATCACCGCCCATTCGACTTCAGCCTCCTTGTCCAGGCCCTCCACATGGGCGTGGTCCGCATGCGGCAGCTTGCCGGTCTTGTGGAAGCTCCACCCGACCTGCAGGAACCGGTAGCACATCAGGTAGGAGCCGAGCGGAATGCAGAGGTAGACCAGCCACTTCGGCAGTTCGAGGTCGGCGGAGGTCTGGTCGGTGCCTGCCAGCGACCAGACGAACTGCGCGCCGAAGGTGCCGATGGTGGCGGTGAAGAACGCGCCGGCCAGCAGGCCGAAGATGATGAACCAGGCGCGCGGCCGGTCGGGGATGGCGTTGATCATCACGTCGACGCCGACGTGGATGCCGGTGCGCACGCCATACGCGGCGCCGAACTTGGCCATCCAGACGAACATGTAGATGCACAGCTCCTGTGCCCACCCCAGGTTGAGCGACAGCAGGAAGTCCTGCACCACCGGGATCGGCAGGCCGGAGGCGTAGCGATGGACCACCGCGACGAAGATGATCATCGTCGCCGCCCCGATCAGGAACGTGATGATCCATTCTTCGAGGTGGTCGAGGAAGCGGTTGATCATGAGGGGCCCTCGGCAGGTCGATGAGGCAGTTGCAGGAACGCCCGCATGCGCAGGCGTCCCGGCGATGCGGCCTCAGTCCGGTGTGAAACCGGTCTCCTTGTAGACCGACTGGATCGTCTCCTTGCCGATGCGGCTCTCCATGTCCTTGTGCACCGACACCATCGCCTTCTTCCAGGCGGCACGCTCCGGCGCGGTGGGCACATAGACGGCCGTCTTGCCCGAGGCCTTGATCTTCTCGAGCGACTGCTCGTTCTCCTGCTTGGCGATGGTGTTGGCGTACACCGTCGCCTCTTTCATCGCCGACTCGAGCCCGCCGCGCACGTCGGCCGGCAAGCCATCCCAGAACTTCTTGTTGACGATGACCGCGTAGCCGATGAAGCCGTGGTCGGTCAAGGTCGCGTGCTTCTGCACTTCGTGCATCTTCTGCGTGAACATGTTGGACGGCGGGTTCTCGGTGCCGTCGACCACGCCGGTCTGCAGCGCCTGGTACACCTCGGAGAACGCCATCGTCTGCGGCAGCGCACCGAGCGCGCGCATCTGCGACTCCAGCACCTTGGACGACTGGATGCGCATCTTCTGGCCCTTCATGTCGGCCGGCAGTTTCAGCGGCTTGTTCGCCGACAGCACCTTGAAGCCGTTGTCCCAATACGCCAGCCCTGTGATGCCCTTGGGCTGCAATTTGTTCAGCAGCGCCTGCCCGGTGGGGCCGCCGGTCACCTTGTGCAGCTCTTCATAGTTGTCGAAGATGTAGGGCAGGTCGAAGACCTCGAATTCACGCACACCCAGCGGGCCGAACTTGGCGAGCGAGGGTGCCAGCATCTGTACCGAACCGAGCGAGAGCGCCTCCATCTCCTCGCCGTCCTTGTACAACTGCGAGTTCGGATAGACCTCGATCTTCACCTTGCCGGCCAGGCGCTTCTCGGCCAGCTCCTTGAACTTCTCGGCGCCCTTGCCCTTGGGCGTGTCGGGCGCGACCACGTGGCTGAACTTGATGATGATCGGCGCTTGCGCGGACGCGAGCTCGCTCAAGGACAGGGTGGCGACGGCGGCGGCAACGGCCACGACGTGCCGGCGGCTGTAGGTTGTTGCATTCATCAAGGTTCTCCTTCAATCAAGGTTGCACTGCGGTTCGAGGCGTGCCGTGAACATCGGCTCGCCTCTTGACGTTCAAGCCTCACTTCCAGCCAATGGCGACCATCTTGCGGCGCACGAACGCCAACTGGGTGGCCAGCGGCAGCTGCTTTGGGCAGACATCGTGGCAGCCGAGCAGCGACATGCAGCCGAACACGCCGTCGTCGTCGCCGACCAGTTCATAGAAATCCTCGTCGCTGCGGGTGTCGCGCGGGTCGAGCCGGAAGCGCGCAATTTTGTTCAGGCCGACGGCGCCGACGAAGTCCTCGCGCATGCGCGCGGTGCCGCATGCCGAGACGCAGCAACCGCATTCGATGCAGCGGTCGAGTTCGTAGATCTTTTCGGCGACCTCGGGCTCCATGCGCGCTTCGAGACGCGTCAGGTCGGGGTTGGCTTCCTGCTGGTGCACCCAGCTCTGCAGCCGCTCGCTCATGCCGCGCATCCACTTGCCGGTGTTCACCGACAGGTCGCCGATCAGCTCGAACACCGGCAACGGCGCGAGCGTGAACTGATCGCCGAGGTTTTGCGTCAGCGTGCGGCAGGCCAGCGCGGGCCGGCCGTTGATCAGCATCGCGCAGCTGCCGCAAATGCCGGCGCGGCAGACGAAGTCGAATTGCAGCGACGGGTCGAGTTTTCCGCGGATCTCGCTCAACGCGATGAACAGCGTCATGCCGGCCGCATCGAGCAGCTCGTAGGTCTGCCAGTGCGGCGCCACTTCGGGTTGTTGCGGGTTGAAGCGCATCACGCGGACCTCGAGCCGGCGCGCTCTGGGGCCTGCGGCCGGTGCGTCGGGAGCGAGCGTCGGCGCGAGCGCATGGATGGGAATCGTCTTCACAGCGGCTCGTCGATGCGTTCATTGCGCCCGCGCAGCGTCTCGGGCAGGAGGTCTTCGTAAGGCATCAGCGCCTGTTGCACCGCGAAGCGCGGGGCGTCACCCAGGCGGTCGCGCACGCCGGCGACTTCGGCGGCGCGCGCCGGGGTGTCCGGGTGGTCGACGTAGTCCTTCGCGCCGTAGCCGCGCCAGCCGGGCGGCAGCTCCATCGTCTTCACGTCGAGCGGCTCGTACGCCAGCGTGGGCAGCGAATCGGACTCGTTCTTCCATGTCGCCAGCGTGCGCTTGAGCCACTGCGCGTCGTCGCGGCGCGGGAAGTCTTCGCGGAAATGCGCGCCGCGGCTCTCGGTGCGCTGCGCTGCGCCGTAGGCCACGCACAACGCGAGCTTGAGCATTTTTTGCACGCGATAGGCGGTGGCGAGTTCAGGGTTGGCGCCTGCGGCCGGGTGGCGCAGGCCGATGTGGCGGCTGCGCTCCAGCAAGATCTGCAGCTCCGATACGGCCGCAGCGAGGTCAGTGCCGCTGCGGAAGATGCCGACCTTGGAGGTCATGATCTCCTGCATCGCGACCCGCAGCGCCGAGGCGTCCTCGGTCCCGCCGCCGGAGACGAGGCGGTCGAGCTTGGCCTGTTCGGTGGCAAGGAACTCGCGCACCAGGCCGGTCGGAATGCGCACGTCGTTGTCGGGCCGGTCGCAGAAATCGGCGACGAAGTCACCGACGATCATGCCCGCCACCACCGTCTCGGCGACCGAGTTGCCGCCCAGCCGGTTGAAGCCGTGCAGGTCCCAGCAGGCAGCTTCGCCGGCGGCGAACAGGCCCTTCAGCGTCGCGCTTTCGCCGGTGTGGTTGGTGCGCACGCCACCCATCGTGTAGTGCTGCGCCGGCCGCACCGCGATCATCTGCTCGACCGGGTCGATGCCCAGGAACGACTCGCAGATCTCCTTCACCTCGCGCAGGTTCTTCTCGATGTGCGCGCGGCCGAGCTGGGTGATGTCGAGCCAGAGGTGTTCGCCGAAACGCGACTGCGCACCCTTGCCCTTGCGGATGTGCGTTTCCATGCGCCGCGACACCACGTCGCGCGACGCGAGCTCTTTCTTCTCGGGCTCGTAGTCGGGCATGAAGCGGTGGCCGTCGACGTCTTTCAGCAGCCCGCCGTCGCCGCGGCAGCCTTCCGTCACCAGGATGCCGGCCGGGAAGATGCCGGTCGGGTGGAACTGCACCGCTTCCATGTTGCCCAGCGTGGCGATGCCGGTTTCGAGCGCGATCGCGGTGCCGATGCCTTCGCAGATGACGGCGTTGGTCGTCACGCGGTAGAGCCGCCCCGCGCCGCCGGTGGCGATCACGGTGGCCTTGGCGACGTAGGCGCTGAGCTCGCCGGCCATCAGGTTGCGCACCACCGCGCCATGGCAGCGCGCGCCTTCGTGGATCAGCGCGATCGCCTCCATGCGTTCGTGCACCGGGATCTGCTCGGCGATCGCGCGGTCGCTCACTGCGAACAGCATGGCGTGCCCGGTGCCGTCGGAGACGTAGCAGGTGCGCCACTTCTTGGTGCCGCCGAAGTCGCGTTGCGCGACCAGCCCGTGGGCTTCGTCGCGTTCGGTCAGCGTCACCTTCTGGCCGTTGATGATGACCTGCCGGTCGCCCCGGTTGACGCGGCTCCACGGCACGCCCCACGCGGCGAGCTCGCGCACCGCTTTCGGTGCGGTGTCGACGAACATGCGCACCACGCGCTGGTCGGCGCCCCAGTCGCTGCCGCGCACCGTGTCTTCGAAATGCACGTCCTCGTTGTCGCCCTGGCCCTTGATCACGTTGGCCAGCGACGCCTGCATGCCGCCCTGCGCGGCGGCCGAGTGCGAACGCTTGGGCGGCACGAGCGACAGGATCAGCGCTTCGTGGCCGCGCCGTTTCGCGCCGATCGCGACACGCAGCCCGGCCAGACCGCCACCGATCACGAGCACGTCGGTGTAGTTGATCTTCATCGCCGTGCCTTCACTTGACTGGCGGTGCAGCGGGGAGCACCCAGGCCGGCGTGTAGCGCTCGCCGGCGTTCGGCGCGTGCTCGATGCCGATTCGGATGTAGGCCGCCAGTGTGGCCAGCCCGAGCGCGAGGAAGAACGCCGTCAGCGCCCACTTGAGCGTCTTCAGGCGGCGGCGTGTCGCGTTCGGGTCGGCGCCGGCGAACCAGCCCCATTTCACCGCCAGCCGGTACAGGCCGATACCGCCGTGCAGCTCCACCGCGAACAGCAGCACCAGGTAGAGCGGCCAGAAGTGGTCGCTCCAGACGCGGTCGGCGCTGCCGTAGGGGCCGATCGTGTCGGGCCGAGTGAGCATCACGAAAAGATGGATCGGGATCAGGAAGAACATCGCGAAGCCGGTCACCACCTGCCACCACCACAACGTGGTGTCGCTGTGCTTCATGGTGCCCATGTGGTCGCGAAACGACCGGTACTGCCGGTAGTCGATCGGGAACTTGCGCACCGCGAGCAGCGCATGCACGACCACGAGCGTGAAGATGCCTGCGACGACGATCGACACGACCCAGGGGAACGATCGGCCGAAGACGAAGTAGCCCTCGAAGAACTTGGTCACCGCCCACATCGCGTCCTTGCCGAGCAGGATCGAAGAGACGAAGAACATGTGGCCCCACATGAACAGCGCCAGGATCAGCCCGCTCACGCTCTGCAGCCAGTCCAGCCGTGCCGGCCATCGGGTCTTGCGCGGGACTCGCGCCAAACCCGCGCCTGCGCCGAGAGTCGAGCCGTGGTTCATGGGGGTTGCCCTTGCGGCGGCGACTTCTGTTGTTGCTTGCTTGCGCCGACAAGGTGCATCTTCGGCGCGGACGGCGCGATGAGCTTTGATGCAGGTCAACGGTGCTCACGCCCTGTGAATGAGGATAAACCTGGGGCGGGTCGACACCGGCAAGACACGTCAGGGCTTGCTCTGCGACAAGGCCCGCCGGCCCTGTGAACGCTAGGGTGGGCGACCTCGCCACTGGACATCTGCCTCAGGAGATCCGTCATGCCCAGCCCCGCCGACGCCCCGACCCGCACGCCGCTGTCGCCGTGGTTCCCACGCGGCATGACGCTGCTGCACGATCCGGAACTCAACAAGGGCACGGCGTTCAGCGAGGCCGAGCGCGACGTGCTCGGGCTCAAGGGTCTGCTGCCACCGCATGTGTGCAGCCAGGAAGAACAGGTGGCGCGGGTGCTCGAGAACTTCCGGCGCCTGCCCAGCCCGCTGGAGCAGTACATCTTCATGACTTCGCTGCACGACCGCAACGAAGCGCTGTTCTTCCGCATCGTGATGGAAAACCCCGACGAGATGATGCCGATCATCTACACGCCCACGGTCGGCCTGGCGTGCCAGAAGTTCGGCCACATCTTCCAGCGCCCGCGCGGCATCTTCGTCACCGCCGACGATCGCGGTCAGGTGAAAAACATCCTGCGCAACTGGCCGCATCGCGACGTGGCGATGATCGTCGTCACCGACGGCGAGCGCATCCTCGGCCTCGGTGACCTGGGTTCCAGCGGCATGGGCATCCCGGTGGGCAAGCTTTCGCTCTACACCGCCTGCGCCGGCGTGCAACCAGCGCAGTGCCTGCCGGTGATGCTGGACGTCGGCACCAACAACCCGTCGCTGCGCGACGACCCGCTTTATCTCGGCCTGGCGCGGCCGCGCCTGACCGGTGCGGCCTACGACGAACTGGTCGACGAGTTCATCACCGCAGCGCGCGAGGTCTTTCCCGGCGTCGTGATCCAGTTCGAAGACTTCGCCAACCACAACGCGTTCCGGCTGCTGGCGAAGTACCGCGATCGCATCTGCACCTTCAACGACGACATCCAGGGCACGGCCGCGGTGGCGCTGGCGGGCCTGGTCTCGGCGTTGCGCGTCACCGGCGGCGCGCTCGCCGGGCAGCGCCTGCTGTTCATGGGCGCCGGCGAGGCCGCCACCGGCATTGCCGATCTGGCCGTGGCGGCGATGGTCGCGGACGGCGCCGACCCCGCGGCGGCGCGCCGCTGCTGCTGGCTGTTCGACTCCAAGGGGCTGGTGATCGCGGGCCGCGCCGAGCTGGCCGAGCACAAACGCCCGTACGCCCACGAGCAGGCGTCGCAGGCCGATTTCCTGGGGGCTGTCCTGGCGCTCAAGCCGAACGCGATCATCGGCGTCGCGGCGACGGCGGGCACCTTCACGAAGGACGTGATCGAGGCGATGACCCGTCTGAACCCGCGGCCGATCGTGTTTGCGCTGTCCAACCCCACTTCGAAATCGGAGTGCACCGCGCAGCAGGCCTACGAATGGAGTGGCGGCCAGGCGCTGTTCGCGTCGGGCAGCCCGTTCGACCCGGTCACGCTGTCGCAGCGCACGCATGTGCCGCGCCAGGGCAACAACTCGTACATCTTCCCGGGCGTGGGCCTGGGCGCGGTCGCGGTGCGAGCGCGGCGCATCACCGACGCGATGTTCCTGGCGGCTGCGCGTGCGCTGGCCCTGCAGGTGACGCCGCAGGACCTGGCGCAGGGCAGCCTTTATCCGCCGCTGGCCAGCGTGCGCGACGTGTCGGCGCACATCGCCGCGGCGGTGGCGGACGTGGCGTTCGAGCAGGGGCACGCAGGCATTGCGAAGCCGGCAGACCTGTTGGCGTACGTCCGCACCTGCATGTACGACCCGCGTTACCCTCGATATGCGTGACATTTCTGGCCGGCCGCGCGCCGATCGTGCGGCCTGGCGAAGGCGGGCGCACTCACAACAACGATCCGGAGATGAACCATGACCGAAACCTCGGAGCGCATGTCGCGCGTCGACACCGCCTGGTTGCGCATGGACAGCGAGCGCAACCTGATGATGATCGTCGGCGTGTGGCTGTTGCGGCCCGCGCTCGACCCTGCCGCGCTGCGCGAGCGTCTGGAATCCAAGCTGCTCGCCTACCCGCGATTCCGCCAGAAGGTGGTGCAGGACACCGTGCTCTCCTACTGGGTCGAGGACGAGGGCTTCGACATCGGCCGTCATGTGGTGCGCGAGCGCCTGGCTCGCAGGCGCGGCCAGAGCGAACGCGCCGCGTTGCAGGCGCGTGCCAGCGAGCTGGCGGCCACGCCGCTGGCCCCCGCGCATCCGCTGTGGCAGATCCACCTGATCGAACACTACGAAGAAGGCAGCGCGCTGATCGTGCGCATCCACCACTGCATCGCCGACGGCATCGCGCTGAGCGCGGTGCTGATGTCGATTGCCGATGGCGGCACCGACCTGCACCACGGCGTGCACGCCGACGCGCACGATGCGCACGACGGCGACTGGCTCACGCAAGCGGTGCTCAAGCCGCTCACCGGCGTCACCGTCAAGGCGATCGGCATGTACGGCGACGGCGTCGTGAAGGCGATGCAGGTCCTGGCGCACCCGCAGGATTCGTTGTCGGGCTCGGTGGAACTCGCGCGCAATGGCGTGCGCGTGCTGCGCGACGCCGCGGCACTGGCGCTGTTGCCCGACGATTCGCCGACGCTGCTCAAAGGCAAGCTGAGCGGCAGGAAGGTCGTGGCGTGGTGCGAGCCAGTGCCGCTGGAACAGGTCAAGGCGGTCGGCAAGGCGCTGAACTGCTCGGTCAACGACGTGCTGCTGGCGTGTGCCGCGGGCTCGATCGGCGAGTACCTGAAAGATCGTGGCGACGACCCCGCCGGCAAGGAAATCCGTGCCATGGTGCCGGTGAACCTGCGCCCGCTGGAGGAAGCCTGGCAACTGGGCAACCGCTTCGGCCTGGCGCCGGTGGTGTTGCCGATCGGCATCGACAACCCCGTCGAACGCGTCTACGCGGTGCGCGAGCGCATGCTTCAACTCAAGGGCGGCTATCAGCCGCTGCTGGCGTACGCGCTGCTGGCGGTCTCCGGCGTGCTGACCAAGTCGCTGCAAGACGCGCTGTCCAATCTGTTCCTGAAGAAGACCACGGCGGTAATGACGAACGTGCCGGGGCCGGCCCAACCCATCCAGTTCTGCGGCACGACGTTGCGGCAAAGCATCTTCTGGGTGCCTTCTTCGGGCGACGTCGGCGTGGGGGTCAGCATCGTCTCGTACGCCGGGGGCGTGCAGTTCGGCCTCATCACCGACAGCCGGCGTTGCCCCGACCCGCAGCAGATCATCGACCGCTTCGCGCCGCAGTTCGAACAGCTTCTGTTGTTGACGCTGATGCTGCCGTGGGCGGCGCAGGCGAGCCGCAGCATCGGCCAGCCCCTCCCACCTCGCGCGGCGGCACTCTAAGATGCGGGGCATGGCAACCCGACACCCCCACACCGGCCGGCCCAAAACCGCACACTCGGCGCTTGAACTGCGCGCCTTCCTCGAACTGGCGCTGCTGCCGTGGTCGCTGCCGATCCTGATGAACGCGCCGCGGGGCGATGGCCATCCGGTGCTGCTGCTGCCGGGGTTCATGGGCAGCGAGGCCTCGCTGATCGGCCTGGAGGTGTTCCTGCGCAACCGCGGTTATGCGGTCGAAACCTGGGGACTGGGGCGCAACGTCGGCTTCCATGCCAAGCACGCCGAGGCACTCGAGCAGAAGATCCGCCACATTCATCACAAGACGGGCCGCGCGGTGAGCCTGGTCGGTTGGAGCCTGGGCGGCGTGTTCGCGCTGTACGGCGCGCACCAGGTGCCCGAATGCGTGCGCAGCGTCGTGACCCTGGGCAGCCCGATCACCGTGGGGCCGGAAGGCAGCGCCTCGCCGGCGTTCGTGAAGGCGATGTACCGGCTCGTCGCGCACCCGATGGGGACGGCTGCGCACACGATGCAGCCGCGCGCCAAGAAGCTGCGCGAGCGCAAGAGCCTGCCGATGCCGCTGAGCTGCCTGTATTCGCTCAGCGACGGTGTCGTGCCGCCGCAGGAAGCCACGGTCGACGGCGACCCGGCGCTGCACGAGAACATCCGCGTGCCGGGCAGCCACGTCGGCCTGGGCTTCAACGCCGTGGTGCTGTGGATCGTCGCCGACCGACTTTCGCAGCCCGAGGGGCAGTGGCAGCGCTTCGAGCCGTCCGGCGCGCTGGGCTACGCGTATCGGATGCTGACGCACGAGGCGTTGCCGGTCTAGCCCGTTTCTTCGCAGCCCGTTTCTTCGCCGCCTTCGCCGTGGCTTCGCCGCGCGCCAGCGCCAGGTATTCCTGGAAACTGTCGCGCACGCATTGCGCGAACGCCTGCGGGTCGGGCATCAGTTCGCGGCACGAGGTGGGTGACACGACGATGCGCCCGTCGTAGCTGGTGACGGCGAACACGAGGCCCATGCCGTCAGAGATCGGCATGATGGCCGAGAAGTAGGTCAGACGTGCGCCGTTGAGATAGAGCGGCACCGACGGCCCGGGCACGTTCGTGATCGTGCAGCTGGCGGGCGCCATGCCCTGGCCCGCCACCCCCGGCGCGCGGCCGAACAGCTTGCTGGTGACCGCCAGCGTCGCCGCTGGCGCATGCTCGTTCACGTCGGTCAGGTCGGCCGCGGCGACGGCGCTGGCGATGATCTGCGACGACGAGGTCTGCTGGTGGATCCACTTCAACCGCTCGGCGGCGTCGGCCAGGTGGGTGCCGAGCTGGACGCGCAGCCACGAGACGTCGGGTTTGGCGGCCCCGACCGTGTCGGCGTCGCGGATGTAGATCGGCGCGATCGCCGCCAGGTCGGCGTCGGGCAGTTCGCCGTGCGCGTCCAGATAGCGCCTCAGCCCGCCGGCGCAGACCGCCAGCACCGCGTCATTGACGGTGGCCCCGGCCACCAGGCCGCGGATGCTCTTGAACTCATCGAGCATGAAGCGCCGGGTGTCGAACACCCGGTGCGACGAGACCACCGAGTTGAAACGCGTCGCCGTCTGGTGTTCGGCGGGCCGCAGCACGTCGCTCGCGAAGGCAAACGCCGCGGGCGCGATGCGCACCAGCGGGCTCATCAGCTTCCAGGGCGACAGCATCGAATTGAGGACGCCCCGACACGTCAACGAGAACGCGCCCGGCGCAGGCTCGGGAAACCAGGGTTCGGGCGGCACCGGCTTCGGCGGGCGGCGCGTCGTGTCGTGCAGCACCTCGGTGATCTCGTTGCGGTTCTCCACGTCGATGGCGGCGTGGTGGATCTTGGTCAACAGCGCAAAGCTGCCGGCCGGGAGATCGATGAAACTGTCCAGCCCCTCGATCACGTAGATTTCCCACAGCGGCCGGTTCAGGTCGAGCGCGCGCGCATGAATGCGCGAGGCCTGGATGCAGAACTGGCGCCAGTCCCCGGGTTTGGGCAGCGCGATGTGGCGAACGTGGTATTCGAGGTCGAAGTGTTCGTCCTCGATCCAGTACGGATAGTCCAGTTCGAGCGGCACGCGCTGCAGCTTGCTGCGGAAAATCGGCGAGCGGTGCAGGCGGCTTTCGATGTGGGCAAGAATGCTCTTGAAGCGCACCTTGCCGCCCGGCGCGGTGCTCTGGTCGTAGATCTGAATCAGCGTGACGTTCGAGTTGGCGTGCAGCGTGTCCGAATAGAGAAAGCTTGCGTCGTGTCCGCTCAGCTGGCGCATGGGTGGGTTCCGATCAGGGTGGTGGAGTCTTGATCTCTGCGCCGTGCGCATCCCGCCAGTTTAAGGACTCGCCGCACCCGGCGGCCCCGGCAGGTGCCCGCTGGCGATGTAGACAGCGCCGAGCAGCAGGGTTTCCACATCGAGCGGCTGCGTGAACTCGGCGAGCCTGCTCCAGGGCTTGTGCAGGCCCTCGAGCGAGGTGACCGAGCGCAGCGCCGCAGGCAACACCAGCAGGTTGGCCGGCGCAGCCCAGGCGCTGGCCCACTTCAGCCCGGATGCGACCACGCGCGCCCCCGGCTTCAGGTGCCGCATGACGTTGGCAACCGCCTCGGGTCGGCGCAAGATGTCGTGCGTGAAATGGAACAGCGCCGCATCGGCCCGTCGCGGAATCTCGGCCGACTCGACCGGCGCGCACAGCAGCGTCACGTTCTTCCAGCGCTCGTGTGCCACCCGTTCGCGGGCTTTCGCGATCATCTCGGGGCTTTGTTCGATGCCGATGATCCTGCCCTTCGCGCCGACGCCCTGCCGCAGCAGTGCCAGGCTCAGGCCCGTGCCGCATCCGACGTCCAGCACGACGTCACCGCGCTGCAGCGCGAGCCGCGCGATCGCCTTGCGCCGGATCGGCTCGAACAGCGCCAGTTCCAGGTCGTAGACGCCGGCACGCCGGCGGTACTGGTCCAACGCCGCTGCTCGATCGGGGCCCGGCTTTGGTTTGGCGGGTTGGTTCACGGGTTCACTCTCCGCCGGTCAGGGTGACCGCGGCACCTGGATTTTGCCGTTGAACGTCCGCTTTGCGCGCCAAGGGTGGCGCAGCAAAGGCGCGTCCGGGCAGGCCGCAGCGCTTCGCTGGAGCGGTCTGCGCTTCGCTCCGACTCCCCTGCGCTGCTCGGTCTTCCGGCCCCGCCGCCGAACTCACTACGCTCACTTCGTTCGCTGCGTTCAAACAGCCGCGGCGAGTCAGTTGTTGATCCGCGCTGCGCGCGGGGGCCGCAAGCCCTGCGCTGCTCGGCGCTCCAGAGGCGCGC
>JANNKS010000750.1:0-2589 GCA_031396425.1 Rhizobacter sp.
CGGCCATAGCGCTTGGTGAATTCGGCGACGAACTTCTTGGTGTCGGGCGTGTCGATCAGGTGGTGCCACACCACCGGCCAGGTGCCCAGGAAATTGCCTTTGCCCGCACCCCAGGCCAGCGCCGTGTCGAAGCCGAAGCCCGCCACCGGGAACGCCAGGCCGAATTCGGAATACTGCTTGAGGAAGTTGGTGACCTGGCTGCCGGCGAGGTTGGAGATCACCAGGTCGGGCTTGGCGCTGCGGATTTCCAGCAGCAGCGGCGAAAAGTCGGTCGCATCCGTGGGCACCAGTTTGTCGGCGGCGAAGTCGCCGCCATTGGCCGCCATGAACCGCTTGGAGACGCGCAGCAGGTCGTGGCCGAAGGCGTAGTCGGCCGTCAGCGAGAACCACTTCTTGCCCTTCACCAGGACCTGCGCCATCAGCGAGCGGCCGCAGGTCTTCACGTACATCGAGTTCTGGCTCTCGATGTGGAACATGTACTTCTTGCAGCCCTTGCCCCGCAGTTCGTCGGAGTTGGCGCCGGTGTTGATGAACAGCGTGCGGGTGCGCTCGGCCACCTGGCTGATCGTGAGCGCGGAGGCCGACGAGATCTCGCCGATGATGCACGCCACTTTGTCGCGCTCGATCATGCGTTCCGCCTTCGTCGATGCGGTCTGCGGATTGACCGAGTCTTCCTTGAGCAGCTCGATCTTGCGCCCATTCACGCCGCCGGCGGCGTTGATCTCGGCGACGGCCATGTCGGCCGCCTGCACCGCGAATTCACCCAGCGGCCCAAGGAAGCCGGTGCGCGGCGTCAGGTGGCCGATGCGGATCACGTCGGCCTGCGCCCGGCTCAGCGCCGGAAAACCGATCGCTGCAACAGCGGCGGACGCGCCGGCAAGCACAGTGCGGCGGCGGGTATTGATGGGTTCGCGCATGGAGGTCTCCTCGAGGTGGTGGGTGCCCGTCACAGCACGGTGCCGTCTGGTCCGGGCGACTCGCGTCGAAACAGGGCGGCACTGCCTGCCGCAGCGGGTGACTTGCGGCAATCTGTGATCACAGTTATCGTGCCCGCAATTGCGCCGCTTGTCCAGCCGGGACTTCACCCGGACCGGCCTGCAGCGGACATTCGGCGGGCAACGCATGGATCAAACGCTGGGCGCCCAGGTGCTGGCGCAACTTCGCACCCAACTCATCACCGGCAGGCTCGCGCCGGGCGACAAGCTGTCGCTGCGCCCGCTGGCATTGCGCCTGGGCGTGTCGATGCAGCCGGTGCGCCATGCGGTGGCCCAGCTGGTGGCCGAGCGCGCGCTCGAGGTGACGCCCAAACGTTCGGTCCAAGTGCCCTTGATGTCGTTGCCGCAGTTCCGCGAACTGACCACGATTCGACTGGGCGTCGAGGGGTTTGCCGCAGAGCATGCGGCGCAGCGGCGCGGCGGCGCCCAACGCGCCGCGATACGGCGCCATGAAGCGGCGTTCCGGCGCGAAAGCAAGCGCCGCGCACCCGACGCCGATGCGGCCATCCTGGCCAACGCGAATCTGCATTTCGCCGTCTACCGCGCTGCGGGCATGCCGGCGCTGGTGGCCATCATCGAAGGGCTGTGGCTGCGCATCGGGCCGGTGCTCAACTTCGATCTGCGCGACGGCGAGAACCGCCTCACCAGCGGGGTTGCGGCGCGCTGCCACGCGCAACTGCTGGCCGCCGTCGAGGCGGGCGACACCGGCGGCGCGCGCAATGCACTGCAGCAGGACATCTCCAGCACGGCCGCCTTCATCGAGGCGCGCGGCGTGCTGCCCACCCGGTAGACAACGAACAAGGGAATTCCCATGGATCTTGGCATCAAGGGCTTGCGCGTCATGGTCTCGGCCGGCGCGGCGGGCATCGGCCTGGCGGTGGCGCGCGCGTTTGTGCGCGAAGGCGCGCGGGTGGCGGTGTGCGACGTCGACGCAGCGGCCTTGCAGGCCCTGGCGGGCAGCGACCCTGCTTTGCATGCCACGCGCTGCGATGTGTCACAGCGCGGCGAGGTCGCGTCCTGGTTCAGCGCCGCGCTGTCCCACTTGGGCGGGCTGGACTGCCTGGTCAACAATGCCGGCATCGCCGGGCCGACCGGCAAGGTCGACGCCATCGACCCGCAGGACTGGGACCGCTGCATCGCCATCGACCTGACCGGCCAGTTCAACTGCGTGCGACTGGCGGTGCCGGCATTGCGCGTCTCGGCGAACGCGAGCATCGTGAACGTTTCTTCGTTGGCGGGCCGCCTGGGTTTTGCGTTGCGCACGCCGTACGCGGCGGCGAAATGGGGCGTGATCGGCCTGATGCGCTCGCTGGCAGTTGAACTCGGGCCGGACCACATTCGCGTCAATGCGCTGTTGCCCGGCATCGTCGCCGGTGAGCGCCAACAGCGCGTGCTGAGCGCCAAGGCGCAGGCGCGAGGCGTGTCGTTCGAAGAGATCGAGCGCAACGCCTTTGCGGCCACCTCGATCAAAGACTACGTGACGGCCGAGCAGCTGGCCGACTACCTGGTGTTTCTCGCGAGCCCACGCGCAGCGACGATTTCCGGCCAGGCGCTGTCGGTGTGCGGCGACACCAACATGTTGAGCTGAGCGCCT
>JANNKS010000623.1:0-3317 GCA_031396425.1 Rhizobacter sp.
GGTGGGTTCGGTGGCGCAGAGTGCGGTCGAAAACGCGCTGGTACCTGTCATGCTCGTGAAGTGAGCCTCGGGCCGTTCAGCGGCACACGAGCACCGGCGCCTTGCTCTGCACCAGGACCTTCTGGGTTTCGCTGCCGAGCAGCAGCCCGGCAATGCCGCGCCTGCCGTGCGAGGCCATCACGATCAGGTCGCACTTGCGCTTGACTGCCATCGACAGGATCGCTTCGGCGGGAAACTCCCCTTCGACCGTGACGGTCTCACAGGGGACACCCGCCCCCTGGGCCAGCGCCTGGATCTCGCCGAGATAGCGTTCGGCCGCTTTGGCGGTGAGCGCGGCGTGCTGGTCCGGTTGCAGGTGACGAACCGGCACCAGACCCTTGAACAACAAGGGTATCGGGGCGGGTGCGACGAACAGCCCGGTGACGCGGGCGCCGACGGCGCGGGCAATGCCCACGGCCTGCTGCACCGCACGGGCGGAGGCCTTTGAGCCGTCGGTGGGGACGAGGATGTGCTTGTACATGGGGCTTCCCTCAATGGCAGCGAATCATCACTTGACGAACGGCAACACCCAGATCAGCATGCCCAGCAGGTAGCAGACCACGCCTGAGACGAGGGTGAACGGCACACTCCAGGCAAGGAATTCGCGCAACGACACGCGCCGCCCCTCCTCACGCTGGCAGATGTTGAGCGCAGCGAACAGCGCAGGCGCTCCAGCGACAGTCAGATTGCTGCCCAGCGTGCCCGACCAGAGCAGCATCCACCACAGCGGCCAGGGTTCCACGCCCTCGGCCTTCAGGTCCTTGATCGTGTGCAGGAAGGTCAGGATGTAGGCGTCGTGCTCGACGATGCCCACGATCGGTACCGTCAGCCAGTAAAGCAGCGTCGCACCCAGGGCGTAGTTGGTCGTGAAGATCGGGCGCAGTTGTTGGGCAAGCGCATCCAGCACGTGCATGCGTTCCAGCCCGCCCACGAGTGCGAACAGCGCGATGTAGAAGAAGATCGCGCGCCAATCGAGCTCGGCCATGATCTCTTCGAACGACGGCGCCTTGACGCGATCGCCGAGCAGCTCGAGCAACAGCACGAGCGTGATGGCCCCCGTCATGGCGATGAACCCGAGCTTCACGTCGAGCACCTCGCGGAACGCCATGCCCAGAACGGTCAGCAGGAACCAGCCGACCACGATGGTCGCGAACAGCTTGTTCGGAATATGCGCTTCGACGCCGAGGCTGGCCAGGTCCAGCGGCTGGCGGCTGATGCCGCGAAAACCGTAGGCGTACATGGCGCCCAGGGTGATCACGAACGTGACCATCAGGATTGGGAATGACGAAGGTCGGCCGTGTTGCCAGAAGAAATCCATGAACTCCGCACCGGCCACACTGTGCAGCATCTGCGGGGGCAGGTCGCCGAGCAGCATTGCCGAACCCATGAAATTCGCGGAGAAGCCGATCATCAGCACCAGCGGCGTGATGGGCAGCTTCATGGCCCGCGCCAGCGGCAAGGCCACCGGCGCCATCATCAGGATCACGACCACGTTGTCGACGAACATCGAGATCACGCCGGCGAGCACCGACAGCTCCATCACCAGCAGGCCGGGGCGCCCGCCGGACAGGCGCAAGGCCTGCAGCGAAAGCCAGCTCGGAACCCCGGTCTTGCCAAAGTACAGCGCGATGGTCCAGACGCTGACCAGGATGGCCATGACGTTCCAGTCGACGAGACCAAAGGCATCTGTTTCGGTCATCACACCGACCCAGATCATCACCACCACGCCGATCAGCGCGGCGACGGTGGCTTCAACGACGTTGCTGATGACAAAGACGATCGTGATCGCGAAGATCGCCACCGCCAGCCAGGCCATTGTGCTCATTGGGTCTCCTTGGCCGCTTTCCTGCCAAATCAACGCGGCAGCGGCTGCATTCGGATGCGGATTGTGACGTGCGGCGAGCGAGCTGCACACCGGGTGAACGATAGGATCCGGCTCGCCCGCTGCCAGGCCAGGCGCCATGCCGGCGTGCTATAGCTGCTATGGTGAAATGCGGCTTGTGATCATGGAGGGCGGTTCGCATAATCTGGCTTCGCCGATGCTTTTGGCTGGGCAACAGACCGCGAAGGAAGACCTCCATGATCATCGACTGCCACGGCCACTACACCACTGCGCCGAAGGCGCTGGAAACCTGGCGCAACCGTCAGATCGCCGGCATCACCGACCCCGGTGCCAAGCCCCAGGTGTCCGAGCTGAACATCAGCGACGACGATCTGCGCGAGTCGATCGAGGCGAACCAGCTCAAGCTGATGCGCCAGCGCGGCAGCGACCTCACCATCTTCAGCCCGCGGGCCAGCTTCATGGCGCATCACATCGGCAACTTCGAGGTGTCCGCCACCTGGGCGGCGATCTGCAACGAGCTCTGCTGGCGCGTCGCCCAACTGTTCCCCGACCACTTCATCCCCGCGGCGATGCTGTCTCAGTCGCCTGGCGTCGACCCCAGGACCTGCATTCCCGAGCTGACCCGGTGCGTCGAACAGTATGGCAATGTCGCCATCAATCTCAATCCCGACCCGTCGGGGGGGCACTGGACCAGCCCGCCGCTGAGCGACCGGCACTGGTACCCGATCTACGAGAAGATGGTCGAGTACGACATCCCGGCCATGGTGCACGTCAGCACCAGCTGCAACCCCTGCTTCCACACCACCGGCGCGCATTACCTGAACGCCGACACCACGGCGTTCATGCAATGCCTGACGAGCGACCTGTTCAAGGACTTCCCGGCCCTGCGCTTCATCATCCCGCACGGTGGCGGCGCGGTACCCTACCACTGGGGGCGCTTCCGCGGCCTCGCGCAGGAGCTGAAGAAACCGCTTCTGAAGGACCATCTGCTGAACAACATCTTCTTCGACACCTGCGTCTATCACCAGGGCGGCATCGACCTGCTGACCAAGGTGATCCCGGTGAAGAACATCCTGTTTGCCAGCGAGATGATCGGCGCGGTGCGCGGCATCGACCCCGAGACCGGCCACCACTATGACGACACGAAGCGCTACATTGAAGCGTCGACCCTGCTGTCGTCAGAAGACAAGCGGCAGGTCTACGAAGGCAATGCGCGGCGCGTGTTTCCGCGCCTCGATGCGGCGCTCAAGGCCAGGGGGAAGTGAGATGAGCCTGAACCAGCTCGGCATCGTGATCGTTGGAATCTCGTTCGCGAACGAAGACGTAGTGCTGATCACCGTCGACAACGGCGATGATGCAGTCCTGCGCGCCAACGAAACGCGACCCGACCTCGTGCTCGCCGACATCGCGATGCCCGGCAAAGACGGGTACGAGG
>JANNKS010000767.1:0-5507 GCA_031396425.1 Rhizobacter sp.
GGCGCCCATGGCATCAGCCAGTTTGCGAGCTGCGCCAATGACTTCCCAGGATGCCGGCAGCGGCTTGCCTTTGAAATGATCGACAAAGACCAAGATCTTGCCGGCCATTAGAGCACCCCTTCGGCAATGATCTTGTCGGCCGGCTCGAAGCCCTGCACCGTCGGGTGGAACTTGAAGCCCTTGACGCCGAGTTCTTCGACCAGGTTGCGCGCTTCTCTGCCGCCCATCTTGCCCTTGTGCGGGTCGATGCTGCCGAACGCGATCATGATGTCGCTGTTCGCGGCCGCAGCGTCGGCGATCTCTTCATTGGTGATGCGGGCGCGCCCCATCTGCGACTCGGCGTCGACCGTGAAGTTGACGAAACCGATTCTTTTTTCGCGGTAGAAAGCGATCGTCTCGTCCATCGTCGGCCGGCGGCTCGAGCGGAAGTACTTGTCGGCGGCACGGTCGTACTCCTCGCCGTAGTTGTCGAACGGGTTGCGGCACGACACCTCGAGGTGGGTGTGGGTGTCGATGGCGATCAGGTTCTTCGTGTCCATCTCGGTCTCCTTTGCAGTCTTCAGCGGTGGCCGGATCGAAGCAGCCGGTCGGTGGCCGGCACGGCATCGTCACCGCCCAGTTCCATCGCCAATTGCGAACACACCGCGCGACACAGCGTCGCAACGCGTTCGCTTTGCAGCCTGTAGTAGATCTGCGTGCCCTCGCGCCTTCGCCCGAGCACGCCGGCGCGGTAGAGCGTTGCAAGGTGCTGCGACATGTTGGGCTGCGTGGTGTCGATCTGCGCGAGCAGCTCCGACACGTTGCGCTCGCCGTGACACACCGCGCTGATGATCTTCAGCCGCACCGGTGTTGCCAGCAGGCCGAACAACTCGGCGGCGGATTCGAAGACCAGATCATCTTCGCTGAAGTTTGCCACCGACGCCTTGCCGAGTTGTCAAGCCATCACTGTATCAGCACGCGCGGATAGAGAGGGCGGGAACAACTCCGGCGGAGCTGCGCAACGGGCCGTTCCTGCGAGACGCATCAGCGGCTTGAAGCCATGTGGCTGCACGGTTCATCGCATTGCGCCTGCACCAGGTCGGCGAGCCGCGCCGCGGTCAATCCGAAGTGTTCATAGACCTGGGGCGCCGGCGCCGATTCGCCGAATGTATCGATTCCCAGAGCGGCAGCGCAGCCGTACTGGCCCCACCAGCGGGTCACGCCGGCCTCGACGCCGATGCGCGGCAGGCCGTCGCCCAGCACCGATTCGCGATAGGCCCGGTCCTGGCGGTCGAACACGGTCGATGACGGCAACGACACCACCCGAACCGCGATGTTGCGCGCGTCGAGCAATTGCTGCGCCGCCATTGCCAGCGTCACTTCCGAGCCGGTGGCCAGGATGACTGCCACTGCCTCGGCACGTTCGCTCAGCACGTAGCCGCCGCGGCGAATCTCCAGCACCTGATCGGCCCTCCGCACCTGCGCCGGCAGGTTCTGCCGCGACAACAGCAGCGCCGAAGGCCGGTTGGTCTGCGCGAGCGCCTCGGTCCAGCCCACCACCGTTTCGACGGCGTCGCACGGGCGCCAGACGTCCAGGTTCGGGATCAGCCGCAGGCTCGCCGCGTGTTCGACTGGCTGGTGCGTCGGGCCGTCTTCACCCAGGCCGATCGAGTCGTGCGTGAAGACGTGGATCACGCGCTGTTTCATCAGCGCGGCCATGCGAATCGCGTTGCGGCTGTAGTCGCTGAAGGTCAGGAAGGTGCCGCCGTAGGGGATGAAGCCGCCGTGCAGCGCGATGCCGTTCATGATCGCCGCCATGCCGAACTCGCGCACGCCGTAGTTGATGTGGCGGCCGCCCTTGGCGCCACCCCGCACCGCGCCGCAGCCGGGGAAGTCGGTCAGGTTCGAGCCGGTCAGGTCGGCACTGCCGCCGAGCATTTCGGGCAAGCCCGGTGCCAGTGCGGCGAGCACCTGTTGCGACGCCTTGCGGCTGGCCACCGCATCGCGCGACTGGTCGAACGACGCCAACGTGCCGGCGACGATTCTGTCGAAGTCCGCCGGCAGGTCACCGGCGATGCGGCGCTCGAACTCGCTGGCCAGCGCAGGGTGCGCGCTGCGGTAGGCGGCAAACCGGACCTGCCACTGCGCTTCGCGCGTGGCGCCGAGCGGCCGCGCATCCCAGCGTGCAATGATCGACGCGGGAACCTCGAACGGCGCATGCGGCCAGGCTATCGCCTCACGGGTGTGCCGGACCTCTTCGGCGCCGAGCGGCTCGCCGTGCGCCTTGGCGGTACCGGCGCGCGCCGGCGAGCCTTTGCCGATGGTCGTGCGGCAGACGATCAGGGTCGGCTGGGTGGTCGATGTCTTGGCCTGGCCGATCGCCCGGCTGACCACAGTGCCATCGTGCCCATCGAGCGGGCCGATCACGTTCCAGCCATAGGCTCGAAAACGCGCCGCGGTGTCGTCGATGAACCAGCCCTGCACGGCGCCATCGATGGAGATGCCGTTGTCGTCGTACAGCGCGATCAGCTTGTTGAGTTGCCATGCACCGGCAAGGGCGCATGCCTCATGGCTGATGCCTTCCATCAGGCAACCGTCGCCGAGGAAGACATAGCTGTTGTGATCGACGATCTCGTGACCCGGCCGGTTGAACTCGTCGGCGAGCAGTTTTTCCGCCAACGCAAACCCCACCGCGTTGCTGATGCCCTGACCGAGCGGGCCGGTGGTGGTCTCGACGCCGGGCGTCAAGCCGACTTCGGGGTGGCCCGGGGTCTTGCTGTGCAGGCGCCGAAAATTGCGCAGTTCGGACATCGCGAGCTCGTAGCCGCTCAGGTGCAGCAAGGCGTACAACAGCATTGACGCGTGCCCGTTGGACAGCACGAAACGGTCGCGGTCCGGCCAGGCCGGGTTCGCCGGGTTGTGACGCAGGTGGCCCTTCCAAAGTGCCACCGCCATCTCGGCCATGCCCATCGGCGCGCCGGGGTGGCCGGAGTTGGCCTGCTGCACCGCGTCCATCGCCAGTGCACGCAGCGCATTGGCCCGTTCGTCGCGTTGGCCATTGTCCTGGCGGATCACTTTGTCGATCGAGTTCGTGCTCATGGTCTGCTTTGCTGAAGAATCACAGGGCGCCGAGGGTTTGCCGTTGCCGCTCCACCATGCGCCAGATGAAGGGGGTGAAGATCAGCTGCATCGCCAATTCCATCTTTCCACCCGGCACGACGATGGTGTTGGCGCGCGACATGAATGAGTCGTGCACCATGCTCAACAGATATTGGAAATCGATGCCCTTGGGGTTGGCAAACCGGATCACGACCAGGCTCTCGTCGGGCGACGGGATGTCGCGGGCCACGAAGGGGTTCGACGTGTCTACCATCGGCACGCGCTGGAAGTTCACATGCGTGTGCGTGAACTGGGGGCAGATGTAGTTCACATAGTCGGGCATGCGGCGCAGGATCGTGTCGGTCACGGCCTCGGTGGAGTAACCGCGTTGCTTCTTGTCGCGCCACAGTTTCTGCACCCATTCCAGGTTGATCACTGGCACCACGCCGATCAGCAGGTCGGGGTGGCGCGCGATGTTCACCTCGGGCGTGACCACGGCGCCGTGCAGGCCCTCATAGAACAGCAGCTGTGAATCCTTCGGCAGGTCTTCCCACGGCGTGAAGGTGCCGGGCTGCTGTTTGTAGGGTGCTGCTTCCTCGTCGTTGTGCAGGTACTTGCGGCGCTTGCCCGTGCCGGATTCAGCGTAACTGTGGAACAGCTGCTCGAGCTCGGCAAAGAGGTTGTTCTCGGGCCCGAAGTGGCTGAAATTGCGGTTGCCGGCCTTCTCGGCCTCGGCCAAGCGGAGTTTCATTTCCTGGCGGTCGAAGCGGTGGAAGCTGTCGCCCTCGACCGTCGCTGCTTGCACGCCTTCGCGACGAAAGATGTTCTCGAAGGTGCGCGTCACCGACGTGGTGCCGGCACCGGAGGAGCCCGTGATGGCGATGATGGGGTGGCGTTCGGACATGGGTGGCTCCTCGTTGTCGGGGTGGGGCGGCGCTGACTCAATCGCGGAACAGGCCGCGCTCGGCAAACAGCGGATTGCCGCGCTCCTTGGTGGCGGGTTCGCGGTGGTAACGCTCGATGCGTTCGACCTCGTCCTTCGAGCCGAACACCAGGCCGATGCGCTGGTGCAGGTCGGTCGGCACCACGCCCAGCATGGGCTGGCGGCCGGTGCTGGCGCGGCCTCCCGCCTGCTCCACCAGGAAACCGATCGGGTTGGCCTCGTAGAGCAGGCGCAGCCGCCCCGGCTTGGCCGGGTCTTTGGTGTCGCGCGGATACAGGAACACGCCGCCGCGCATCAGAATGCGATGCGCCTCCGCCACCATGCTGGCGATCCAGCGCATGTTGAAGTCCTTCGCGCGTGGCCCGGGTTTGCCGGCGAGGCACTCGTCGACATAACGTTTCACCGGAGGCTCCCAGAAACGGCTGTTCGAACTGTTGATCGCGAACTCGTTGGTATCGGCCGGCACCTGGATGTCGCGATGCGTGAGCATGAACTCGCCCAGGTTCGGATTCAGCGTGAAGCCCGCCACACCGTTGCCGACCGTCAGCACGAGCATGGTGGTCGGGCCGTACAGCGCGTACCCGGCGGCGACCTGGGTAGCGCCCGGTTGCAGGAAGTCCGCCTCGGTCACGTCGCGGCCGCTGTCCACCACGTCCTGCGGCGCGCGCAGGACCGAAAAGATGCTGCCCACGGAGACATTGACATCGATGTTGCTGGAGCCGTCCAGCGGGTCGAACACCAGCAGGTACTTGCCACGAGCGCAGGTCGCAGGGATCTGCATGGGCTGCGCCATTTCCTCCGACGCCATGCCGGCCAGATGGCCGCTCCAGTCGGTCATCCGGATGAAGATCTGGTTGCTCAGGACGTCGAGCGGCTGTTGCACCTCGCCCTGCACGTTCACCGAACCACCCGGCGGCACCGCGGCAGCGCCCGGAGTGTCGTCGAGCTGGCCGAAGGCGACGATGCGTGCGATCGCCTTGCAGGCCAGTGCCAGGTCGAGCAACAGCGCGTTGAGATCGCCGCTGGCGTCGGGGAAACGGCGCCGCTGCTCTATCAGGTAGCGCGTCAGCGTCCAACGTTGTGACAGGGGCATGGTGGTCTTTCTGGATTCAGGTCTTGGGCAAGGCTGGTGGCAAGAACAGGCGGCTGCCGCGGATGTCGCTCGGCTCCAGCGTGGCCAGGTCGTTGGCGTCGAGCACCCGGTCGGCGTCGGCGTACAAGCGGCTGGCCTGGCGCAGGCGCGCCCGGTCGAGCGCATTGCGCACGCTGCGCGCGTTGGCAAAGTGCGGCTGCTGCAGGCGCAGCGCCAGATACTCGGCGAACGCCTCGCGGCTGCCGGTGCCGAACCGGTAGTTCATGCCGGCCAGCATGCGGTCGGCTATCTGGAGCAGTTCGCCCTGTTCGTAGTCCGGGAAGTCCAGGTGGTGGGCGATGCGGCTGCTCAGACCGGGGTTGCTCTGGAAGAAGGTGTCCATGCGGTCCTTGT
>JANNKS010000772.1:0-11120 GCA_031396425.1 Rhizobacter sp.
TTCCTTCGCCTAACATTCCGCCATGATTTCGATGAAGGGTGCGGCGTCTGGACTGCTCGCGTTTCTGATTGCGGACCCCGCGCCGGCGCTCGAGACGCTGATGCTGCACTTCTGCGGCGAGATCCGGCTGAACCACTGGTACCGCCGCGCTGCCGAGTGGCACACCGAGCCGGTGATCCGCCAGATCTACGAGACGCTGGCCCGCGACGAGGCCCGCCACGGCGGCGCCTACCTGCGCTACATGAAGCGGGCGATGACCAAATTTGGCGACGAGGCGCGTGCCGCCTTCAGCAAGGTGGGCGTGCTGATGGCCAGTGCGCGGCGCACCGCACAGGCGCTGCACCCGACCAATCTGCATGTCAACCAGGCGCTGTTTCCGCGTGACACGGTGCAAAGCCGGCTGCCCGATCCGGCTTGGCTGGAGCATTGGCTGGACAAGCAGATCCAGTTCGATGCCGTGTGGGAAACCAAAGTGGTCGACCGCATCCTGCACAACATGAGCCTGCTGCTCGACCGAAGTTTTGCCAGCGTGAGCGAACTGAATCGCTATCGCAAGGAAATCGCGGCGAGGCTGGCGCAGGTGACCGCCGGGGCCGCACCCAAACCTGCCGGCGTCTAGCCGCTGCCGGCACGCTGCCCAGGCGCAGCGGCTCGCCGGCCGGGCGCCGACTCAGGGCTTGGCGGCGCTGCGTTCCTGGTCAGCCTTGCGATCGGCCGTGATGCGCTGTGCGCTGGCCCGCTCGCTGATCAGTTTCGAGTATGGTTTCCAGTCGACGCTGCCGGCGACGAGCAGGTCTTCACCGTAGACCGCCCGCGTCGCCATCGAGATCAACGGCAGGGACACCCACGCGGCACAGTCGGCCTGCGTGAATGTTGCTCCAGCGACATAGGGTGAAAAGCGGGCCAGCCGCTTGAAGCCGGCGATGTTCTTGGTCAATTGCTCGCGCACGCGCTTTGCGCTGGCTTCGCTGATCTCTCCGCCAAAAAAGGCCTTCGGATACAGCTGGCGTGCCACCAGTTCCAGGTGCACGTCGATGAACGTGATGAGTTCGCGCACCTTCGCCGCAGACCACGGGTCGCTGGGCATCAGCGCGGGTTGCGGGTGAGCGGATTCGAGGTAGTCGAGGATCGCCTGGCTTTCGCACAAGGCGCCGTGTTCGGTGCGAATGAACGGGATCTTGCCCAGCGGCGACGCGCTCAGCGTGCCCTCGTCGGTCCGGCCGGTCTTGACCTGCTCCTCCGTGAAGGCGATGCCCTTTTCCAGCAAAGCCATCTTGACTTTGTTGTAGTAGTTCGAGACCGAGAACCCACACAGGACGAGCATCGCCAACTCCTCGACGTTTCAAGAGCGTTTGAGTCTACGCGCCGGTGCCGGTGTGCGCTGCCGCGCGCGCGACAATCGGCGCCCATGGCTCCCAACTTCCTTGACAAGCTGTGCCCGAGCGCTGAGCTTGGTCGACGCGTCACAGCGCTGAGCGCACCGGTGGTTTTCACGAATGGCGTGTTCGACATCCTGCATCGCGGCCATGTCATCTACCTTGCGCAGGCGCGCGCCCTCGGCGCGAGCCTGGTGATCGGACTGAACAGCGACGTTTCCGCGCGCGGGCTGGGCAAGGGGCCGGAGCGGCCGCTCAATGCGGAAGCGGATCGGGCGTGCGTGCTTGCGGCGTTGGAGAGCGTCAGCCTGGTGACCTTGTTCGACGAGCCCACGCCCGTGGAGTTGCTCAAGCGTGTGCGGCCGCAGATCTACGTGAAGGGCGGCGACTACGACATCGAAACCCTCGAGGAGACCCGCTGGGTGCGCAGCTGGGGCGGGCAGGCGCACGCGCTGTCGTTCGTCGATGGCTATTCGACGAGCGCGCTGGTGGCGCGGATCCGGAGCTGAACAGCCGACCAGGAATCGCACGCGCGTGCATCTGGATGGCGCTACTCCCCTGATCTCAGCGCGCCCCGCGCAACCCGGCCACTGCGGCGCACAACAAGCCCGCCAGCAATCCAGCGGCATGCGCCAGCGGCACCACCGAGATGCCCAACGCTTCGTCAGGGTGCACTCCAGCCCAAGGGGATTCGCTGAGCACCTTGACGATCAGGCCGATCATCACGGCCGCGCCAATGCTGCGCCGCGCGCCTGTGCCGTCACGCAGCAGGTGCCACGCTGCGACTGCCACGCCGGCATGCAGCACGCCCGACAGGCCCCCATAGTGGGCCAGTCCCGGGTCGGCAAGCAAACCCAGATGGGTCATGGGCCAGGCGGCCGCCCAGGCCCAGACCATCGGCAGCGTCACGCGCGCGCTCACACCCAGCGAGGCGACCAACGCGGCGCCGACCAGGTTGGCCGCCAGATGGGCCAGGCTGTAGTGCACCGCAACGGCGCTGAACAGACGCCACGGTTGCGGCCCCACAAGTGCGGGCTGCCAGTCCCAGCGATCGCGCTCCAGTGGCCAGCCGAACACGGCGCCCGCCACCAGCAGCGCCGCCAACCCCAGCCAGGCACGCTGCGCCGCGTTCAACCCGGCGTGCGATCGCTCAGCTGGCAATTGAACGCGGGGCAATCGAATCCGGGTTCAATCAAAGACGGTTCGCCACAGCGCCAGCACGGCGTCGCGCTGCGCGTCGAGCTGGCCGTCTTCGATGTGGGTGGGCCGCTCGTCCAGGCGCGCCCGGTGCTGGGCGCGGCGCAGATCGCGGTAGGCGTTCGCGGCGGCTGTGCCCACCGGCACTGGCAGCAGCCCGGCATCCTGCGCGGTTTGCAGCAGCGCGATATTGCCCGCGTTGACGAGCAGTTGCGGGTGCGCGGCGCCTTGCGTCAGCACCAGCCATTGCACCGCGAACTCCACGTCCATCATGCCGCCGGCACTGTGCTTGATGTCGAACCCGACCGACTTGACCGGGTGCGCCAGCCGCACCTTGTCGCGCATGTTGTGAATCTCTGTGCGCAGCGCCGTCGCGTCGCGCGGCGCGCAGAGCACGACGCGCCGAACCGCCTCAAATCGAAGGGCGAGGGCAGGGGCACCGGCGCAGTAGCGTGCCCGCGTGAGCGCCTGGTGTTCCCAGGTCCAGGCCGTGTTGCTGCCGCGGCCGGTCTGGTAGTTTTCGAACGAGGCGAGCGAGGTCACCAACATCCCCGAGTTGCCGTTCGGGCGCAACGCGGTGTCGATGTCGAACAGCTCACCGGCGGCAGTGCGCAGCGTCAGCCAGTTGATCAGCTTGCGCACGAATGCCGCATAGATTTCACCGGCGCGTTCATCGGGGTCGTCATAGACGAACACGACGTCGAGATCGCTGCCGTAGCCGAGTTCCTTGCCGCCCAGCTTGCCGTACGCGATAACGCCGAATTGCGGGTCGGGGCGGTGGGCGGTCTTCAGATGTCGCCAGGCCCAGGACAAGGTGCAATCGAGCGTCGCATCGGCGAGCGCCGAGAGCTCATCGGCGACCTGCTCGACCGAGAGTTCACCCTCCACATCCCGCACCAGTGTGCGGAACACCTCGGCGTGGTGGGCGCGGCGCAGGGTGTCGAGCAGCGACTCTTCATCGGCCTGCCCGGAGCGTTGCCAGGCCGCATGGCGCGCGTCGAGGTCGCGCGTGAACGCGACGGCGTCGAAGCGCCCATGCAGCAGGCGTTCGTCCGCCAGTTCGTCGATCACGCCGGGGTGCAGCATCAGGTAGCGCATCGGCCAGCGCGCCAGGCCAAGCAGGCGCAGCAGGCGGTTGTGCACATCGGGGCGCTCGACCAGCAAGGCCAGGTAACTTTCGCGCCGCAGCAGCGGCTCCAGCCAGTCGACGAAACGAACCGCCACGTCGATGTGGCATCGGCCGTCCCGGGTCGCTTCAGCAGCGCTGCCGATCAGCCGTGCCAGGCGCAGCTTGCTGTCGTCGCGCAGCATCGCCACCTTGGGCCGATCGCGCAGCGCGCGAACGCGCACCGCCAGGGCCTCGGGCAATTGTTCGACAAACGCCTCGCTGTCGATGGGCAAGGGCTCGCTGCCGCAGGCCTTGCAGGCACCATTGCCGGCGGTGCCGTTTTGCGGCGCGCGGCCGTCGTGCAGCAGTGCGTCGAACTCGGTCGCGACGAATTCGCGAATCTCGCCGAGCTGGTCGAGCAGTTCGCAGGTGTCGGCGTTGCACGCCAGGCCCATGCTGCGGGCAATCCAGGCGAGGTCGGCATCGACCGTGGGCAGCAGGTGGGTCTGCTGGTCGTCGAGGTATTGGATGCGGTGTTCGGTGCGCCGCAGGAAGGTGTAGGCCTCGGCCAGGCGCGCTGCGCTGGTGGTCTTCATCACACCTGCCGCTGCGAGTCGTTGCAGCGCCTTCAGCGTCGAGCGGGTGCGCATCTCCGGAAACTGCCCACCGCGAACCACCAGCAGCAATTGCACGATGAACTCGATTTCCCGGATTCCGCCGCGCGACAGCTTCACGTCGTTGGCGCGCTCAGGTCGGCCAGCGGCGCGCCGCTGCGCCTCGTCGCGCACCTTGCGGTGCAGCTGACGCAGGCCCTCGAACACACCGTAGTCCAGGTAGCGCCGGTACACGAAGGCCGTGACGACGTTGCGCAACGCGATCGCACGGCCACTGCGAATGCTGGCCGCGGGGGCAACCACGCGGCTTTTCAGCCAGGCAAATCGCTCCCATTCGCGGCCCTGGTCCTGAAGGTACTCTTCGAGCATTGCCAGGCTCACCACCGGCGGCCCGGAGTTGCCGTTCGGGCGCAGCGCCAGGTCGACGCGGAACACGAAGCCGTCGTCAGTGACGTCGCCGATCAGGGTGTACAGGCTGCGTACCACCTGCGAGAAATATTCGTGGGCGCTGACCGAGCGTGCACCGTCGGTCTGGCCGCTTTCTTCGTAGACATAGATCAGGTCGATGTCGGACGACACGTTCAGCTCGCGCGCCCCGAGCTTGCCCATGCCGATGACCCAGAAATCGATGCGCTGGCCGTCGGCGTTGCGCGGCGCACCGAAACGCGCATCCTGCTCGTCAAGCGCCTGCTGCAGCGCGAGCTCAAGGCTCGTTTCGGCCAGCTCGGTCATGGCGCGGGTCACCTCGGGCACGGTGGCCCCACACTCGACATCCAGCACGCAGAGGCGCTCGAGCACCAACTGGCGCGCCACGCGCAGGGCACCGGGCAGGGGTCGGCCGCCCTGGCGCAAAGCGGCGATCAATTCGGCGATGCTCTGCCGGCCGGGCAGGCCCGGCGAGAGCGCGTTCAATTCGGGCCCGTAGCGGCGCCGGATTCGCTGCACGAATCGGCTGTGCTGGGCGAGCGCCAACTCTGGCGTCGCCGGTTTGGGCGCGAGGGGCGCGGTCAACCCCGTATCAAGCGGCAGCGTTGGCCCTGAAACCATCGTGGTTCGCGTGCGCGGTGTGCTAGATTGCCTCAGGCCCGGCCTGCAGCGACCCCACCCAATGCCGCGCCGCGAGGGCGCCCCACTTGCCTCGCATGTCACCCACCCCGCCGATCACAAGCCCCGCACGCCGCCCGGTCGGCGTTGCGCAGAACACGCGCCGCCGCTGGCTGGTGCGGCTGCTGCTGTGGCCCGTGCTGTTGGTGTGGGTGCTGCTGATGCTGGCATGGCTGGCACTGCATTGGGTGATTCTGCCGCACATCCAGGATTGGCGTGCGCCCATCGAGGCGCGGGCCAGTGCCACCTTGGGCGTGACGGTGCAGATCGGCGCCATCCAGGTGATTTCGCGGGGTTGGGTGCCAGCGCTCGAACTGCGCGAGGTGAAGCTGCTCGACGCCCAGAACCGCGCAGCGCTGCAGCTGCCGCGGGTGGCCATCACGCTGGCACCGCAATCATTGCTCGACCTGCGCATCAATTTCGAGCAGCTTCTGATCGAAGGCGCCGAACTCGACGTGCGGCGCGACGCGGCCGGGCGCATCACCGTGGCGGGCCTGGACCTGAGCGGCGGTGGAAGCGACGACCGAAGCGGCGCCGACTGGTTCTTTTCGCAGCATGAATTCGTGATCCGCGGTGCCACGCTGCGTTGGACCGACGAACAGCGCGATGCGCCACCGCTGGCACTCACCGGCGTCGAATTGGTGATGCGCAACGGCCTGTTGCACCATGACGTGCGGCTCGACGCAACGCCGCCGGCCGAATGGGGCGAACGTTTCAGCGCGCGTGGCCGGT
This sequence comes from Rhizobacter sp., assembly GCA_031396425.1. GTDB lineage: Bacteria > Pseudomonadota > Gammaproteobacteria > Burkholderiales > Burkholderiaceae_C > JAEMQF01. The sequence continues at coordinate 6,132 of JANNKS010000772.1, forward strand.
TCACCCAGCCGCTGTTCGCGGGTCCCGGCGAATGGCAGCGCTGGAGCGGCCGTGGCTACATCGACCTGCCGCGCGCCGACCTGCGTCAGCTGCGCCGCCATGCCACCCTGCCGTTCGATCTGAGCGAAGGATTGGGAGCGCTGCGCGGCTGGTTCGAGTTGCGCGACGGACAGCCGATCGCGGCCACGGTCGACCTCGCCCTGAACCAGGTCGCTTTGCGCCTCGCGCCGAGCGTGGACCCGCTTCGCATCGAACAAGTGAGGGGTCGCATCGAGGGCCGCCGCGATGCACAGGGAGTCAACGTGTCGGTGCAGGGCTTCAGCTTTGCCACTGGCGATGGGGTGCGCTGGCCCAGCGGTGACGGCAAGCTGGCCTGGCAGCAAAAGGAAGGCGAACCCGTCAGTGGCGGTGAATTCAGTGCCCAGCGCCTCGACCTGGCGCTGATGGCCCAGGTCGCGTCGCGCATTCCGATGGGCGCTGCTTTGCGCCAACTGCTGGTTGAACTCAAGCCGCAGGGGACCATCAGCGACGTCACGGCGCTTTGGGAGGGCCCGCTCGACGCACCGCGCCGCTATCAGGTGAAGGGCCAACTCAATGGCTTGTCGCTTGCCGCCCGGCCGGCCAGCGACGCGCAGCGCATCGGCCGGCCCGGTCTGCGCAACGCCAGCCTGCAACTCAACGCGACCGAGACCGGCGGCACCGCGAAACTGGGCGTGCAAGGCGGCATGATCGAAGTCCCTGGCGTGTTCGCCGACCCGCGCGTACCACTCGACCGGTTGGCGGCTGAATTGCAATGGAGTGTCGGCGCCGGCAAGGTCACCGTGCGGGTCAAGAACGCGCGTTTTTCGAACCCCGACATGCAGGGCGAATTCGACGCCACCTGGAACACAGGGCCGGGGGGCTCGTTCGCGCGCGGTGGGCGGCTGCCGGGCCAGATCGAAGTCACGGGGCAGGTGCGCGACGGCTTGGCAACCCGGGTTGCGCGCTACCTGCCGTTGGGCATCCCCGAGGCGGCCCGCACCTACGTGGAACGGTCAGTCAAGGGCGGGCGGGTGCGTCGCGTCGATCTTCGCGTCAAGGGCGACTTGTGGGATTTTCCCTATTTCGATGCCAACTTCCCCGGCGAGCTTCGCGTCACCGCGCTCGCCGACGACGTGAGTTTTGCGTTCGTCCCGAGCCTGCCGGCCACGCCCGTCGAACCCGCCTTTGTGTCAGCGTGGCCGACGCTGACCCGCATCGGCGGTGAGCTCCTCGTGGATCGATCGTCGCTGAGCTTTCGCAACGTGCAGGGCCAGCTCGGCGGCGTCGCGTGGAGCCAGGTTCAGGGCGGCATTCGCGATCTGGTCGAAGAGAGAAAACTCCGCTTCGACGGCAACGCTCGCGGCGGTGCGGCGGAAATGCTGCGCATTGTCAACGCCAGTCCGGTGGGCGACTGGATTCACGGCTCGCTGGCGCGCACCACGGCGAACGGAAATGCGGACCTCAAACTCGGCATGACTCTCCCTTTGCGGGATCTCGAACGTACCGAAGTGAGCGGCAGCCTGCAATTGCCCGGGAACGACGTGCGCATCGTGCCCGGCAGTCCGCTGTTGTCGGGCGCAAGAGGGCGCGTCGACTTCAGCCACAAGGGCTTCGCGGTGGTGGGCGCCACTGCGAACGCCTATGGCGGCGAGCTCGGTTTCGACGGTGGCTCGCAAGGCGATGGCGGCCTGCGCTTCGGCGGCCGCGGAAGCGCCACCGTGGAGGCGATCCGGCGCGCCCCCGAGCTCGGTCTGCTCGCCCGAGTCGCGCCGATGCTCAGCGGCCAGGTCGGCTACAGGATCAGCCTGGCGTTCGTGCAAGGTCATCCTGAACTGAGCATCACGAGTGACCTGGTCGGGCTGGCGTCCGATTTGCCCGTGCCGATGCGAAAGGCCGCTGAAACACCGCTCGCGATGCACTATCAGACGCGCATCAAACGCGAGTCGCTGCAGGCCGGGCAGACGTTGGCGGACACCCTGCAGCTCAACCTGGGCTCGCTGCTGCAGGTTCAGTATCAGCGCGACCTCTCGGGAAACTCGCCGCGCGTCATTCGCGGCGGTATCGGCCTGAACGAAGCCGCACCGGCGCCAGCGCGAGGCGTGGTCGTGAATGCCAGCCTGCCCCTGGTGAACCTGGACGCCTGGGAGCCGGTGTATGCGAAGGTGATCGACGCGGACAGCGAACCCGGCGATGCGGGCGACGATCCCGGCTACGGCCCCGAACGCATCGCGCTGCGCGCCCAGGAGCTCATCACCGGCGGACGGCGCATCACCGGCGTGGTCGCGGGGCTGTCGAAAGACCGGAACCAGTGGAAGGTCAACCTCGACGCCGATCAGCTCAACGGCTACATCGAGTACCGCGCGCCGGGACGCGGCGTTGCCGCGGCCGCCGGCGGCGCCGGCAGCGGTCGCATCTACGCTCGCCTGTCGCGCCTGACCTTGCCCAAGAGCGATTTGGATCTGGTCGAAAGCATCCTCAATGAGCCCCCCGCCACCGCGCCTGCCCTTGACATCGTCATCGACGACTTCGAGCTGCGCGGCAAACACCTCGGGCGGCTCGAGATGGTGGCGGTGAACCGGCCGGGCATCGACCCGCGCGTGCGCGAATGGCAGCTCTCCAAGTTCACGTTGTCCACGCCCGAAGCGCAACTGGGCGCCAATGGCACCTGGTCGGCGCGGGGCGCGGCGGCGCGCCGCGCCGAGATGGATTTCAAGCTCGAACTGCGCGACAGCGGCGCCTTTCTCGAGCGGCTCGGCATGGGCAAGGCGGTGCGCGGAGGCAAGGGGGTGCTGTCGGGCCAGGTGGCGTGGCTGGGCTCGCCGCTGACGCTCGATTTCGCCAGCATGAGCGGGCAGGTCAAGGTCAATGTCGAGGCGGGCCAGTTCCTCAAGGTCGATCCGGGCGCGGCCAGGCTGCTGGGGGTGCTCAACCTGCAGGCCCTGCCGCGCCGCCTGCTTTTCGACTTTCGCGATGTGTTCGAAGAAGGGTTCGCGTTCGACAGTTTCAGCGGTGACCTGCGCATTGCTCAAGGGGTGGCCCACACCACCAATTTGCGCATGCGTGGCGTGCAGGCGGTGGTGTTGATGGAAGGGCAGGCCGACATCGGCCAGGAAACCCAGGACCTGCGGGTCGTCGTGGTGCCCGAAATCAATGCCGGCACGGCGTCGCTGGCGTACGCGGTGATCAACCCGGCCATCGGCCTGGGCACCTTCCTTGCCCAGCTGTTCCTGCGCCGCCCGCTCAGCGAAGCCGGCACGCGCCAGTTCCATGTCAGCGGGTCCTGGGGCGACCCGCAGGTCGAAGCGATCGCGCGCAAGAACGATCCAGCGCAGCCCGGCGAGCCGCGCGCATCGCCCGCGGTGCTGCCTGCCTCCGGCGTCACCGCAGCGCCCGTGGGTGCGCCCCCGAGCGCGTCCGCCGGCGCGTCAACCAGCCCGGCCGGCGCCTTGCCCGCCGAGCCGGCTGCATCGAGCCCGGCACAATGAACCTTGGCCCGCCGAACCGGTGCCACGCCGAACCGTCCTGCCCATGAAGATCGCCGCACTGCAGATGGTGTCCACGCCGGACGTGACGCGCAACCTCGAGGCGGCGCGGCATTTGATCGCCCGGGCCGCTGCGCAGGGCGCCCAGCTGGTGGCGTTGCCGGAGTACTTTTGTTTGCTGGGGCGCCAGGACACCGACAAGTTGAAGGTCGCCGAAGTGCCGTTGTGCGAGATTGGCGAACGCTCGTCGGCGGCCATCGCGACGCAGCGGGCGCCGATCCAGCAAGCCCTGGCCGATGCAGCGCGCGAACACCAGCTCTGGCTCATCGGAGGAACCCTGCCGCTGCGCACCGCCGACCCGCAGCGCGTGCGCAACAGCTGCTGCGTGTACGCGCCCGACGGATCGCTTGCGGCGCGCTACGACAAGATGCACCTGTTCCGGTTCGACAACGGCAAGGAGCGCTACGACGAAGGGCGCGTGCTCGAGGCTGGCAGTGAGCCGCAAAGCCTTCAATGTGCTGAGTTGCGCGTCGGCCTGACGGTCTGTTATGACCTGCGCTTTCCCGAGCTGTATCGCGCGTTGATGGAGCCCCCTTGCGACCTGATCGCGGTGCCGTCGGCGTTCACCCACACCACTGGCGCGGCGCATTGGGAGTTGCTGCTGCGCGCCCGGGCGGTGGAAAACCAGGCCTACGTGATTGCGCCGGCGCAAGGCGGCATGCACGAGAACGGCCGCCGCACCTGGGGCCACAGCATGATCGTCGACCCCTGGGGTGAGGTGCTGGGCGTGCTGCCCGAAGGCGAAGGCCTGGTGCTGGCCGAGGTCGACCTGGAGCGCATTGCCGCGGTGCGGCGGCAGCTGCCGGCGCTCGAACACCGGCGGCTGCGCGGTGCTGACCGGGTGGATTGATCGGCACACGTTGCCGCCGCATCACGCCACGCCAAGGCCAGCACCCCGGCCCAGCCCACCAGCGCCTGCGCCCCGGGGCGGTGGCGGCGCCCCCGTTCTCCGGCCCACGCTCGCGGTGTCGATCAGGACCGGATCAGCTCAACTCCGCATTGATCGCCGCCAGTGCCGAAGCCCCAGGGCACAGCTCGGCCGCGCCGAGGCGGTTCAACGGTGTGTCCACCGTCTTCAGGTGCGCGTGCAGGTCTTCGGCGGCGGCATCCACGTAGAGCAGGCCGGTGAGAATTTCGCCGCGCTGCGCGTGCGTGGCGATGTGGCTGAGCGCGGCCAGGCGGTCGCCCGCGTCGTAACCGCCGGCGAGCTTGCGCAGCCGAAGCACGCTGCCGTCGTGCTGCGTCACCTCGATCACTTCGCCGGGCGCGTACATCGCCGAGATGGCGTCGCGCGAGGGCATGAAGTCGAGCCGGTTCACCGCCTCGTTGTGGGCGCGCACATAGTCGTAGCTCTTGGTGCTGCCGGCGTGGTTGTTGAAGGCCACGCACGGGCTGATGACGTCGATCAGCGCCGCGCCGCCGTGCC
>JANNKS010000631.1:0-48799 GCA_031396425.1 Rhizobacter sp.
CAGGTTGCCCACGTTGCCGGCGAAGGTGGCGCTGTACATCATGGTCTGGCGCTGCGCCGGCACATGGCTGGCGATCAGGTTGATGTCGTCGATGAAGCCGAGATCGAGCATGCGATCGGCTTCGTCGAGCACCAGCAGTTCCACCTGGCCCAGATCGCAACGACCACTTTGCACATGGTCGAGCAGACGGCCAGGCGTTGAAATCAGGATGTCGGGGCCGGCGCGCAAGGCAGCGATTTGCGCTGGATAGGGCACACCGCCGACGACGGTGGCAATGCGCAGGCCCTTCACACAGCGGCCGTAGGTTTCAGCGGCCTTGGAGACCTGCATTGCCAGTTCGCGGGTCGGCACGAGCACCAGCACGCGTGAAGCGCGGCGGGTTTCGCGGCCGTCGCGCCGAGCCGGTTCGCTGTTGCCGTCGGCTGCCGCGCGCTTGGCCGAAGCCTGGGCGCGGGCGTTCAGGACGCGCTGCAGCGCCGGCAGGATGAACGATGCCGTCTTGCCGCTGCCGGTGGCAGACGACACCATCAAGTCGGCGCCGACCAGCGCCGGTGGAATGGCGGCGGCCTGCACTTCAGTGGTCTCGGCGTAACCGGCATGGGTGACGGCCTGAACCAGGCTGGCGTCCAGCCCCAATTGATCGAAGTTCATTTCAAGTTTCCAAAGGACATACCTGTGCAGCGCACGATTGATACATGCACACAGGCATCGCCAACCCGCAAGCGGGTGACTGGTGGGTCGCCAGGGAGAGGGCGCTGCGCGTTGGCCCGGAGGCCGCACGTGCAAAGCCGTCGATGCGACGGCATCGACGCCAACCAGTCCACAGTGGAAATCGAACAGGCCGCGCGGCGTTGTGCCGCGGGAAGACTCGAAAAGGGTCGGTGCGATGAACTCAAGGTTGCACTGACGCGCAACCGCGACCGGATTCTACCGCAGGTGGCGCAGGAACGCCGTCACTTGATCAGAAAGTGCTCGCGGTAGTAGGCCAGCTCGTCGATCGATTCGTGAATGTCGGCCAATGCGGTGTGGGCCTGCGCTTTCTTGAAACCCGCCAGGATGTCGGGTTTCCAGCGCTTGGCGAGCTCCTTCAACGTGCTCACATCGAGGTTGCGGTAGTGAAAGTACGCTTCCAGTGCCGGCATCGTGCGCGCCAGGAAACGCCGGTCCTGGCAGATGCTGTTGCCGCACATCGGTGATGCGCTTTTGGGCACATAGTGGCGCAGGAACTCGATCACCTGCGCTTCGGCCTGAGCTTCGTCGATCGTCGACGCTCTCACCCGGTCGGTCAGACCACTGCGCCCGTGGGTGCCCTTGTTCCACGCGTCCATCGCGTCGAGCACGCCGTCGCTTTGGTGCACCGCGAACACCGGGCCATCGATGCGCTGCGTCATCTGGGCGTCGGTGATCACGACGGCCACTTCGATGATGCGGTCGGTGTCCGGGTAAAGGCCGGTCATTTCCAGGTCGATCCAGATCAGGTTCTGGTCGCTGTGGGCCAATGGGTTCGGGTTCATGGTCTGCCTCCTGCCCGATTCTCGCAGGCCCTGCCTTCACTTCAACGGTGCGCGCCGAAGGGCGGTCTGCAACGCCACGCGGGCGGCCAGCGCCTACACTTGGCGCCATGCAGTCATCGGCCCTCACCCTTCTCTTTGCAGCCGCCCTGGTCGCGTCATTGCTGTTGCGCTTCTACCTCGCCACGCGCCAGATGCGCCACGTGGCCGCGCACCGCTCCAGCGTGCCGGCAGACTTCGTCGCCCAGGTTCCGCTCGAAGCGCATCAGAAGGCGGCCGACTACACGGTCGCCAAGGGCCGGCTCGGTCTGCTGGAAATTGCGCTTGGCGCCGCGGTGCTGCTCGCATGGACGCTGTTGGGCGGCCTGGACGCGCTCAACCAGTGGTTGCTGGGTGCGGTGGCGCCGCGTTTCGGCGCAATGGCGTATCAACTCGCGCTGCTTGCCGCGTTTGCACTGCTCAGCGGCCTGATCGACCTGCCGCTCGACCTGTACCGCACGTTTCGCGTCGAACAGAGCTTTGGCTTCAACCGCATGACGCCGGGGCTGTACGTCGCAGACATGCTCAAGGGCGCACTGCTCGGCGCCCTCATCGGCCTGCCGATCGCGGCACTGATTCTGTGGCTGATGGGCGCCACGAACGGCCTGTGGTGGCTGTGGGCCTGGGGCGTGTGGATGGCGTTCAACCTGTTGCTGCTGGTGCTGTACCCGACCGTGATCGCACCGCTGTTCAACAAGTTCGTACCCCTCGCCGACGAATCGTTGAAGGCACGGGTGCAGGCCTTGATGGCCCGCTGCGGCTTCGCTGCGAAGGGGCTGTTTGTGATGGACGGCAGCAAGCGCTCGGGACACGCGAATGCCTACTTCACGGGTTTCGGCGCAGCCAAGCGGGTGGTGTTCTTCGACACGCTGCTGAGTAAATTGAATGCCGACGAAGTGGAAGCGGTGCTGGCGCACGAGCTGGGCCACTTCAAGCACCGCCACGTGCTGAAACGGATCGTCGCGATGTTCGCCTTCAGCCTGGCGGCGTTTGGCTTGCTCGGCTGGTTGTCCGGCCAGGCCTGGTTCTACACCGGGCTGGGCGTGGCTCCTTCACTGGCGGCGCCGAACGACGCACTGGCACTGCTGCTGTTCATGCTGGTCGCGCCGACCTTCAGTTTCTTTCTGTCGCCGCTGATGGCCAGCCTGTCGCGCAAGCACGAATTCGAAGCCGACGCCTATGCCTGCCGGCAGGCCAGCGGGGCGGACCTGGCACGCGCGCTGCTCAAATTGCATGAAGACAATGCGGCAACGCTGACGCCCGATCCGCTGTACGTGCGTTTTTTCTATTCACATCCGCCGGCGGCGCAACGCATTGCCGCAATGACGGGCAGCGCCGCCAGGCTGGCCGGGCTGAGTGCCAAACCCACTTGAGGCGCTCGTTGCCGGACAGACCATGGGCTGCTGTTGAGTACCCACGCAGCACTTGATGTGGGCCTGGTGGTGGCCGTGCACGGCCGCCACTGCATGGTCGAGGCGTCCGACGGCGTGCGGCTGATCTGCCATCCGCGTGGGAAGAAAAGCGACGTGGTCGTGGGCGACCGGGTGCGTTGGCAGGCGACGGGTGACGAAGGCGTGATCGAACGGCTGGAGCCGCGCCGCAACCTGCTGTTCCGGCAGGACGAATGGAAGACCAAGTCGTTCGCCGCGAACATCGACCTGCTGCTGGTGCTGGTCGCGGCCGAACCGGTGTTCAGTGAATCACAACTGGCACGCGCACTCATCGCTGCCGAGGACGCCGGCATTGCGGCACACATCCTGCTCAACAAGGCCGACCTTCCCAGCGTGGCCGCAGCACGGGCCCGCCTGCTGCCCTACTCTGCGATGGGAATCACGGTGCATGAAGTGGCCTTGAAACGCAGCCCGGACGCAGCCCATACCTTGCTCGAGCCACTTCTCGCGGGCAAGACGACGCTGGTGATCGGGCCCAGCGGCGCGGGCAAGAGCACGCTCATCAATTTGCTCGTGCCGCTGGCGAAGGCGCAGGTCGGCGAAATCTCATCGGCGCTGAATTCAGGGCGCCACACCACCACCGCGACGCAGTGGTACTGGGTGACACCGCAGCGCCGCGCAGCCCTGATCGATTCGCCCGGGTTTCAGGAATTCGGCCTGCGCCAGATCGACGCACAGCGACTGGGCAGCCTGATGCCGGACGTGCGCGCCCATGCCGGCAGCTGCAAGTTCTACAACTGCACCCACCTGCACGAACCGGGCTGCGGCGTGCGCGAGGCGCTGCTGCGCGGTGAGATCAGCGAGTCCCGCCACCGCATCTATGCCGAGGTGCTGGGCGAATTGCAGCGGCGTTGATCCGATCAGCCCACCAGCTTGGCCAGTGACAGCAGGGCCAGCAGCAGCATCCACAACACCACCGAACGCCACACCAGACCGACCATGCTGCGCAGGTGCCCGGGTTGCGGCACCAGACCTGCGGTGGAACCTTCGGCTGATGGCAACTCGGGTTCTGGGTCGCCGTCGACAGCGGCGCGGGCTTCGCGTTCGAAGTCGGGCGACACCGCTGCGCCGAGGCGAACCCCCACCGCACCTGCCGCCGAAGCGAGGATCACACCTTCATTCGTGTTGCCCCACGGGTGCACATCACGGCGCATGCCGTTCACCGCATCTTCGAAGTTGCCCACCACGGCAAAGCCGGCAGCGGTGAGGCGCGCCGGCACGTGGTCGATGATGCTGAACGCATTCGCCGACAGCATCATCAAACGATCTTCCTGCGGCAGCCCGACCCGTTGCGCCCGGTAGGCCCAGTACCGGGCTGCAAACTCGGCGAGCCGGTACAGCACCGCACCGGCCGGGCCGAATCCGAACGCCGACAGCACGACGAACCAGAAGAACACGCCGAACACATGGCGGTGCGCCGCCACCAGCGCATGCTCGATGACATGGCGCAGCAATTCGTCGCGGGGCAGCTCACTGGTGTCGAGCGAGCGCCACTCTTGCAGCAAGCTGCGCGCCTTCAACTCGTCGCCGCGTTCGAGCGCTTCCTGGATGTCAGTGAAAAAGTGGCTGAACTGGCGAAAACCCAGCGTCAGGTACAACACGGCAACGTCCCAGACGAGCGCGAAGACGAACCCGAAATGACCGAGGGCGACATGCATGCCCCAGGCCAGCAGCGCGGGCAACGGCACGGTGATCAGCCAGACGACCACGGCGTGATGGTCGCGCCCGGCGTTGAAATTGTGGCCCACCCAGCGCATCCACGAACTCATCGCCGCATGCACCGAATTGCGCCCCGGCAACGGCTTGAGCTGTTCGATCAGCAGCGCGAATAGGACGGCAAAAAAACTCATGCGCCGCAATGATATCGAGCCGCCGCCGGAGCTATGCGCTGAAGAATCGATAGAGGTTGCGCAACATCGCCGCCGTCGCACCCCAGATGAAATAGCGCCGCGCATTGCCCTGGCCGTCCTCGCCGTCCCACGGCATCGAGAGGAATTCGCGGCGCATGCCATCCAGGTCGACCGCGTGGCGACGGTGATTGCGCGGGTCCATCAGGAACTCGAGTGGCACCTCGAACACTTCGGCCACCTCGAACGGGTCGGGCTGCAACACGAAACCCGGCCGCACCAGAGCCACCACCGGCGTGACGATGAAGCCAGTGCCGGTGGTGTAGTCGGGCAGGCTGCCCAGCACGTCGACATGCGCCGCACCGAGGCCAATTTCTTCCTGCGCTTCGCGCAGCGCCGTCGCAGTGGCATCGGCGTCACCGGCATCGACCCGCCCGCCGGGGAAGCTGATCTGGCCCGGATGGTCGTGCAGGTGATCGGTGCGCTGCGTCAGCAGCACGGTGAGGCTGTCGCGCAGCACGATGGGCACGAGTACCGAAGCCCGCGCGAGCGGGCGGTCGACACGGCTGCGCTCTTGCGACGGCTCGGGGGCCCAACCTGGAGGAGCGGAAAAACGCCGGCGCAATGCGGCGACCGACAACTCCGCCTCAGCGACGGCCGGCAGGTGATGGTCAACACCGATCACCGGCAAGGCTTCGGGGTCAAAGCGCAGGGCCATCAGAACTCAATGCACGAGTGGCGCCGATGGGTTGTGCCAGGTAGGCAAGCCCCGTGGCTCGTCGAAGACAAGTACCCTGCACAGCAGCCATGCACCCACGGGCGCACGGCATGCGGGGGCCTGCACAGCCGTCAGGCCAGCTTTTCCTTGATGCGCGCCGACTTGCCCGAGCGGCCACGCAGGTAGTACAGCTTGGCGCGCCGCACGTCGCCGCGACGCTTCACTTCGATTGATGCAATCAGCGGGCTGTACAGCTGGAAGGTGCGTTCCACGCCTTCACCACTGGACACCTTGCGGACGATGAAACTGGAATTGAGGCTGCGGTTGCGCTTCGCGATCACCACGCCCTCAAACGCCTGCACGCGCTTGCGCGTGCCTTCGACGACGCTGACACTGACAATCACGGTGTCACCGGGTGCAAATGGCGGAATCGTCTTGCCGAGCCGCGTGATTTCCTCGCGCTCGAGGGTCTGGATCAGGTCCATGGTTTCTCCGTGCGATCGTGCCGTGGCGTTGATTGGCGGCGGTGGCGCGGCACTGAAGCCGCACCTGTTGTTGTTGCTAGGCAGAGGATCGAAAAGCTTATGATTATAGCTTCAGCAAGAGCAGGTGGGCCTCATCGGCCATACTCAGCCGCCCGGCCGCGCGCGCTGCGTGAATGAGGTCGTGGCGGCTGCGCTGGGTCAGCTCGAGCGAACGCTCACGTCGCCAGCGCGCTATGTCGCCATGATGGCCCGACATCAAGACAGCGGGAACGGCGACGGCACCGAGTTCCGTTGCCAGCACATCCGGGCGGCTGTAGTGAGGGCAATCCAGCAGGCCGTCGGAAAAACTGTCCTGTTCATGGGAACGGGCGTCTCCCAGTACGCCCAGCTGCAGGCGCGCCACCGCGTCGAGCAATGCGAGCGCGGGCAATTCGCCGCCGGACAGCACGAAGTCACCCAGGCTGAGTTCCAGCGTGACGTGGTGGTCGATAAAACGCTGGTCGATGCCTTCATAGCGCCCGCACAGCAACACGGCGCCAGGCCCGCGCGCAAACTCCTGCACCAGCGCCTGATCGAGGCGCCGCCCAGTGGGGCTGAAACTCACCAGCGGCACCGGTTCCGCACGCGCCGCACGGACAGCCGCCAAGGCGCGCGCCAGCGGCTCGTACAGCAGCACCATGCCGGGCCCGCCGCCGAAGGGGCGATCGTCGACGCGCCGATAGGCGTTGTCGGCATGGTCACGCAGGTTCCACAGCTTGACGTCGACCTGGGCCGACTCAAAGGCGCGCCGCGTCACGCCTTCGCTCAGGTGTGGCGTGAACAGGTTGGGAAACAGCGTGATGACGTCGAATCGCATGGAAGAGCACGCAGCAGCGCCCTCAATAGTCGAGTTCCCAATCGACCAGGATGCGGCGCTGCTCGAGACTGACGTTGTCAACGTACGCGGCGACGAAGGGAATGAGCCGCTCGTCCGCCGCGGAGACGGCATCGGCACCGGTCTCGACGGCCGGACCGATGCGCAGGACGCTTTGCGGTCCGGTGTCGATCAGTCCCAGCACGCTGCCCAGCACCTCACCCTTGCGGTTGATCACCTGCAAGCCGATCAGATCGACCCAGTAATACTCGTCGACGTTCTCGGTCGGGAAGCTCGACCGGCCGACAAACACGCGTGCGCCGCGCAGTGCTTCGGCATCGCCTCGCGTTTCAATGCCTTGGGCCTGGGCAACGGCACCGTCACCATGGGTCTTGGAGTCGGTGATCCTGAGCAGTTCGGGATACGCCTCCCGCGTTTTCGCCAGCGGCGACGATTTCAACTCAAGGGGCGGCCTGATGAACCAGCGACGCGACGAAAAAATCGCCTGCGGGTCAGAAGCAAATGGCACGACACGAAACCAGCCCTTCACACCCCAGGCCTCGCCAATGCGCGCGACTTCGATCGCGTCGGCCGGCCAGGCCGGTTCACCAGCGAATGCGGGCGGCGCTGCGCTCATGGCCGGACCAGAGCGGTGTTCAGCGCCCTGACGCTCAGGCGCTGGCTTTGGCCTGATTGAGCAGACGCTCGACCGTGCTGGACACCTTGGCACCGTGGCCGGTCCAGTGGGCAACGCGGTCGAATGCCACCCGCAGCGGCTGCTCGGCTCCGGAAGCGACCGGGTTGTAGAACCCGACGCGCTCGATGAAACGGCCATCGCGCCGGGTGCGCGAGTCGGCCACCACGATGTTGAAGAACGGGCGCTTTTTGGCGCCGCCGCGCGCAAGACGGATCACGACCATGATTGATTCCTAGGAGCTAGAGTGAAACCGCGCTGAGCGACCGGCCCCGGAGTTGCGCGCAATTGGATCTGCGTTGTGCCACCCCGTGACGCCGCGCCAGGGCGCAAACGTACCGGCCCGCATGCGGATAAACCATGCATTATAAACTCAGTCGACCCAAGCTTCGTTTGCATGCCTGTGAGCCAACCTACTGTGATCCGTCCTTGCACGCCCGGCGACCTGCCGGAGGTCACCGAGATCTATCGATTTCACGTCCTGCAGGGCACCGGCACTTTCGAGATCGACGCGCCGAACGCTGCTGAAATGTCACGCCGGCACGCCGAGGTGCGGGCCAAGGGCTTGCCCTGGCTGGTGGCGGAGGTGGGCAGCGCGGTGAAAGGCTACGCTTACGCCAACCACTTTCGGCCGCGCCCGGCCTACCGCTTCTGTTGTGAGGATTCGATCTACATCGCCCCGGACGCGGAACGGCAGGGTCTCGGGAAATCGCTCCTTGCCGAGCTGCTGACGCTCTGCGAAGCGCAGGGCGCACGCCAGATGCTGGCGGTGATCGGCGACGCCGCCAACCTTGGGTCGATCGCAGTGCATCGTGCCTTGGGCTTCGAGCCGGCGGGGACCCTTCATGCAGTTGGCTGGAAGTTCGAGCGCTGGCTGGACGTGGTGCTGATGCAAAAGAGACTTGGTTTGGGGTCGATCCAGGCGGCTTCCGAGCCGGCAGCGTGACCAAAACTTTGGAACCCTGCAGGTCGAAAACCTGGGCTACCTGGCTCGCCCTGATCGGCGGCAGCCTGGGACTGCACCGCTTGTATCTCCACGGCCCGGGCGACCGCTGGGCCTGGCTGTTCCCGCTGCCCACGCTGCTGGGGGCCTACGGAGTGTGGCGCGCCCGCACGCTCGGCCTGGACGACCCGCTGTCATGGCTGCTGATTCCACTGCTCGGCTTGATGCTGGCGGGCAGCATGTTGCACGCGATCATTCTGGGCCTGACCCCCGACGACCACTGGAACGAGCGCTTCAATGCGCAAGGGCGCAAGCACCGCAGCGGCTGGCTCACGGTGCTCGGCGTGATCCTCGCCCTCGCCTTCGGCGCGGCGGCGTTGATGGCCACACTCGCCTTCAGCGCCCAGCGCTTTTTCGAATACCAGGTCGATCAAGCTGCTGCAAGCCCCAAGCCGTAGCTCACTTGAACAGACTGAGGCTGAGCCAGTAGAACAACCCAGCCACGAACGCCGACGCCGGGATCGTGAAGATCCAGGCCCAGACGATGTTGCCGGCCACGCCCCAGCGAACCGCAGAGGCACGCCGCACCGAACCGACACCGACGATGGCGCCGGTGATGGTGTGGGTGGTCGAGACCGGAATGCCCAACCCTGTGGCCAGGAACAGCGTGATCGCGCCTCCCGTCTCGGCGCAGAACCCCCCCACCGGCTTGAGTTTCGTGATGCGCTGGCCCATCGTCTTGACGATGCGCCAGCCGCCGAACATCGTGCCCAGGCCGATCGCGATGTAGCAGCTCCAGATCACCCAGTTCGGCGGGAACTTGGCGTCGGCCGAAACATGCCCGGCGCCGATCAGCAAAAGCCAGATGATGCCAATCGTCTTCTGCGCGTCGTTGCCCCCATGCCCGAGGCTGTACAAGCCCGCCGAAACGAGCTGCAGGCGTCGAAACCAGTTGTCGACGTGCAATGGCGAGGTGCGCCTGAACAGGTGCGCCACCAGCACCATCAACACGGACGCGAGCAGGAACCCCAGCACGGGCGACACCAGGATGAACACCACTGTGCGCCACACACCTGCGGCGATGAGCGCACCCGCTCCGGCCTTGGCAATCACCGCGCCGACGATGCCGCCGATCAGCGCATGTGACGAGCTCGACGGAATGCCGTACCACCAGGTCACGATGTTCCAGAAAATGGCGCCGATCAGCGCGCCGAAGACGACGTGGTTGTCCACCACGTTGGGCATCACGATGCCTTTGCCGATCGTCGCCGCCACTTTCAGTTCGAACACGAAGAGCGCCAGCACGTTGAAGAAAGCCGCAAACAGCACCGCCTGCTGTGGCTTGAGCACACCGGTGGAAACGACGGTGGCGATCGAGTTCGCCGCATCGTGAAAGCCGTTCATGAAGTCGAACGCGAGTGCCAGCATGACCAGCATCGCGACGACCCAGAATGTGGTCTCGACCGAGCCCATGATTGCGGGCCGTCAGGAGTTCTCGAGGACCACGCCCTCGATCAGATTGGCGACGTCTTCGCAGCGGTCCGAGATCGACTCGAGCAGCTCATAGATCGTCTTGAGCTTGATCAGTTCGCGCACGTCGGTCTCTTCGCGAAACAGCTTCGACATCGCCGAGCGCATCACCCGGTCGGCGTCGCTTTCCAGTTTGTCGATCTCTTCGCAGGTCTTGATCGCCGCTTCGGCCACTTCGGCGTGGCTGATCTTGGCGAGCAACGACACCGCATGCTGGACGCGCTCGCAACACTTCGCGCTGATGTCGCCCAGGCGCAGCACCTCTTCCGTTATTTCGCGCACGTCGTACAGCGACAACGTCTCGGTGGCGTCTTGCAGCAGATCCGCGATGTCATCCATCGCATTGATGAGGCCGTGAATCTGCTCGCGGTCGATCGGCGTGATGAAGGTCTTGTGCAGCAGCCGGTTCACCTCGGCGGTGATGCGGTCGGCCGCGCGTTCGGCATTGCCCACCTCGTCGCCGTATTTTTCGCGCAGAACCGGGTCGGCATAGTTCTGGATCAGCAGGATGAACGCGCGAGCCGCCTCGACGATGAACGCGCCATGCTGATTGAACAGCTCGAAGAAATTACCTTCGCGCGGCAGCAGCTTGCCGAACAACATAAGGGTCTCCAGGTTGGCCGCTTCATGGCGGTCTCGAAACGTCAGGGGCGCCACTCACTCGACAGTGCGATGCCAGTGTACCTGCCGAGGCCACCGCACCCGGTACGGCTCGGCAACCTGGCCCGGTCGCGCGGCGCAGTGCGTCAGCCGCGAAAGATGAAATACACGGCACCGACGAGGCACAGCCCCGCCCACAGAAAATCCAGCTTCAGCGGCTGGTTCATGAACAGCAGCGCGAAGGGCACGAACACCGCGAGCGTGATCACCTCCTGCATGATCTTCAATTGCGCCAGGCCCAGGCCGCCCGCGTAGCCGATACGATTCGCCGGCACCTGCAGCAGGTACTCGAACAACGCGATGCCCCAACTCACCAGCGCAGCGATCCACCAGGGTTTCTCGGCCAGGTTCTTCAGGTGGCCATACCAGGCAAACGTCATGAACACGTTCGAGGCCAACAGCAAAAGGATGGTTTGCCAGGTGACAGGCAGGGTGTTCATCGGGCAAGGGGCTCGATTGATTGGTCGGTGAGCGCGGCAAGCAGCTGCCCCACGGGGCCCAGGCCAGGGACGTGCAAGTGCGGCGCCAGGTCGGCCAGCGGCCTGAGAACAAACGCGCGTTGATGCATGCGCGGGTGCGGCACGCACAGGCGCTTTGAATTGATCACCTGCTCGCCATACAGCAGCAGATCGAGGTCGAGGCTGCGCGGTGCGTTGACGAACGGCCGCTCGCGGCCGTGTTCGGCTTCGATGCCCTGAAGCCGGTCCAGCAACTCATGCGCGTCCAGATACGTTGCAATGGCGGCCACCGCATTCGTGTAGTCCGGCCCTCCCGCGTCGACAGGTGCGCTGCGATAGAACGGCGACGTCGCCAGCAATTCGGTCTGCGCGAGACGCCCGATGCAAGACAGCGCCGAGCGAAGCGCTCCCATCGCATCCCCAAGGTTGGCCCCCAGGCCGATGTAAGCGCGGATTGGGACGGTCGCGCTTGGGTCAGTCGTCGACGGCGGCATACACCAGGTGGCGAAACAACGCCCGATAGCGATGCCTCTGCACGGGCGCCTGGATCATCAACACCGCAAACAGGTCCAGGACCGGGTCGACGAAGAACGCCGTGCCGGCGATCCCGCCCCAGTAGTACAGGCCCTTCGATCCCGGCAGCGGCGCCAGGCCCGCTTCGCGGCGCACCGCGAAGCCCAGGCCGAAACCATGCCCCGCGGGCAACACGTCGCCCAGGACCGGTCGGTCACCCAGATGGTCGGAGGTCATCAACGCCAGCGTCTCGCGGCCGATCAATCGGGCGCCCGCGAGGCTTCCACCGTTGCTGAGGAATTGCAGGAAGCACGCGAAGTCGGCTGCGGTGGACACCAGCCCCCCACCGCCGGATTCGAACGCATGCGCCTGCCGTACATCGAGCAATTCGATCTTGACGCCACCCTGCGGGTCGACAGCGTGCGGTTCAGCGATACGGTGCTGCTGTGCTGCCGCCACTTGAAAGCCGGTGTCGACCATGCCCAGCGGCGCAAAGATCCGCTCCTGCAGGAACGCACCCAGGCTCTGGCCGCTGATGACTTCGATCACACGGCCCAGCACGTCGGTGGCATGGCTGTAGGCCCAGGCACTGCCGGGCTGGGCGATCAGCGGCAGGCGCGCCAGCTGTTCGCAAAAGCGCGCATTGCCGATCTCCGGCGCTCCCAGCCGCTCATCGCTGTACAGGCGATGAACCGGGCTGCGCCCGAGAAAACCGTAGGTCAGGCCGGCGGTATGGCGCAGCAGATCCTGGATCGTGATGGGTTCGCGCGCCGGCTCGTATTCGAGTTGGTCACCGCGTTCCAGTCCCACCTGCATCTGGGCGAACTCCGGCAGCCAGGCAGAAGCCGGTTCGTGCAGCAGCAGTCGCCCCTCTTCGGCCAACATCATTGCGGCGACCGAGACAACCGGCTTGGTCATTGAATAGATGCGAAAGATTGAGTCATGGGACATCGGCGCCTGGGCGACCGGATTCAAACGACCGCAACTCTCGAAATGCACCAGCTCGCCGCGCCGCGAAACGAGTGCCACCACGCCGGGCAGCAAACCACTCGCCACTTCGCGCTCGAAAACGCGAGTCAGGTTCATGAGGCGCTCAGCGTTCATGCCCACGTCAGCAGCACGCCGGGCCCATGACAGCCGATGCGTTGCGATGCCGTGGCTCATGATTCGACCGGCGCTTCGCCCTCGACGGCGCTGCCGGTGCGGCGGCGCCGCCGGCGCCGCTTGCGGGTTGGCTCCGCCGGTGACTCGGCCAACGCTTCGACCTCGGTTTGCGGTCCGCGGGCAGGTGAGGCCACCCGCGAGCGCTCGACCATGCTTGCCCGCTCGTCGCCGTCTGCCAATGAGAACTTTTCCCACCAGGTCGGCAGCGCGGCATCGATCTCACCCGCCGCACCGCGCAGGCGCAGAAAGTCGAACCCGGCGCGAAAGCGCGGTTGTTCGACCAGTGCGAACACGGCATTGCCAGTGCGCTTCTCGAAGCGCGGCTGCATCATCCAGATCTCGCGCATGTCGGCGGCAAGCCGCCCGCGCCCCGAGATGTCGCCGATCTTGGCATCGAAGACGGCATCGATGGCCTGCTGCAGTGCGACGAAGGCAGGCTCGCCCTGCGCCTTGACGGCTTGCCAGCGATTCAACACGTCGTGCCACAGCATGCAGGCGAGCATGAAGCTCGGCGCCACCGGCTTGCCTTCGCCGACGCGCCGGTCGGTATCGGAGAGCGCCAGACGCACGAATTTTTCCTGCCCGTCATGACGCTTCGATTCGTCCATCACCACATCGAGCACAGGGAATACGCCGCGGTGCAGGCCATGCTTGCGCAGCTCTTCAATGCTCGCCAGGGCGTGCCCGGTCTGCAGCAGCTTGATCATCTCGTCGAAAGTGCGCGACTGCGGCACGTTGTCGAGCAGTGCAGCCATCGCAGGCATCGGGGCACGCGTCTTGGCCTCGATCTGGAAACCCAGTTTGGCGGCGAAACGTATCGCCCGGATGATCCGAACCGGATCTTCGCGATAGCGCGCGGCTGGGTCGCCGATCATGCGCAGCAATTTCTTCTTCGCATCCTGAATGCCACCGTGATAGTCGACCACGATCTCGCGCAAGGGGTCGTAGTACATCGCGTTGACCGTGAAGTCACGCCGCGCGGCGTCTTCGATCTGCGGCCCCCAGACGTTGTCGCGCAGCACCCGCCCTTCGGCGTCGACGACGTGGCTCTTGCCGGCCATCTCGCTCTTCGACGTCTTTGCACTGCCGCCGACCGGTTCGGCTGCGGCACTGTCCATCGTGGCGCGAAACGTCGAGACCTCGATCACCTCGCTCAAGCCGTGGTCCTGACGACCGCGGCCGAACACGACGTGAACAATGCGAAAGCGCCGCCCGATGATGAACGCACGCCGGAACAACGCCTTCACCTGCTCCGGTGTGGCATTGGTGGCGACGTCGAAGTCTTTGGGGCGCAGGCCCACCAGCAGGTCACGCACTGCACCGCCCACCACGTATGCCTCAAAGCCGCCCTCGACCAAGGTGCGGACGACTTTCACGGCACGCTCGTCGACCAGCTTCGGGTCGATGCCATGCTGGCTCTTCGGTACCTCGACGCGCTTGCCCTGCACTGAGCGCGGCAGCGCAGCCTTGCGGGTCTTGCCCAGCAGTTTGTCGATAAATGTCTTGATCATTCGAACAGTTTCAGAATTCGCCAGCCCCGCTGATGTGCGATGGCCTCCAGCGCCGCAGAAGGGTTGGTTGCCACCGGTTCGGTGGCGCGCTCCAGCAAGGGAAGGTCGTTCGGTGAGTCGCTGTAGACACTGATACGTTCGAAATCCGACCAGCTCCGACCGGATTCGGCCAGCCACTCTTCAACGCGCCGGACCTTGCCCTCGCGATAACTCGGCACGCCGGCGATCCGGCCCGTGATGGTACCGCCGGCGCCGCGTTCCAGCCGCACGGCGATCAACGTGGCTATGCCCAGGGCGGCAGCAATCGGCGCGGTGACGAAGTCATTCGTGGCGGTGACCAGCGCAACCCAGTCGCCCAGGCGCTGGTGCCGGCGAACCAGTTCGAGGGCGGGTTCGCGCAGGTTGGGCGTGATCACCTCGCGCATGAAGCGCGCGTGCGCAGAATGCGTCTGTGCAGGCGTGCGCTCGCGCAGCGGCTCGGTCGCGAATTCGATGTAGGCGTGGATGTCGAGTCGGCCAGCCTGGTACTCGCTGTAGAACTGATCATTGCGGCGCCGGAACCTGGCTGCATCCACCCACCCCAGCGCCACCACAAACTCGCCCCAGGCATGGTCGGAGTCAAGCGGCAACAGCGTGTCGTCCAGGTCAAACAGGCACAGTGACGGGCCACGCGCCTGGCTCATCCACTTTCCTCTTCGGCCAGCATGCGGCGCAGCAGCGGCACCGTGACACTGCGCTTGTTGGCCAGCGAGAAATCGTCCAGCCGGTCGAGCAGGTCGAACAGGCTCTTGAGGTCGCGCGCAAAGCGGGTCAGCAGATAGGCCATCACCTCATCCGACAGCAAGATGCCGCGCCGGTCGGCGTCACGGCGCAAGGCGGCGCGCGCTTCCGGCTCGGACAGCGGCACAAGCGCGATGACGTGCCCCCAGCCGAGCCGCGAGCGAAGGTCTTCGCGCACCGGCATGTCCACCGGCGGCAGGCTCCCGGCGGCAACGATCGTGCAGCGCTGCGAGGCCGTCTGCACAAACTGTGCAAAGGCGCCGTGCTGCTGATCGGGGGCCAGCCGTTCACAGTCGTCGATGGCAATCGCGCCCCATTGATCGTCATGCGCCCACGGGGCTGCGTCGGCGGCGCTGAAGCTGGCGACCTTCACGCCCTGCGCTTGCAGAAGGCAAATCACGGCCTGCAGAAGGTGTGTCTTGCCGCAACCCGAGGGCCCCCAGAGATAAACCGGCGTCGCACCGGCTTGCAGGTTTTGCAGATGAGAGACGGCGAGCGCATTCGCACCGACCACAAAATTGCCAAACGTGCGCGCTGCAACGGTGCCTATGGGCAGCGGAATCTGCTTCATCCGCGGAAAAGCCGGCTTTCCAGATACGCAAGCTTGGCGCGCCGCACCGCCACCACGAGCAGCGCGCTCAGCGGCAAGGCGATCAGCACGCCGACGAAACCGAACAAATGGCCGAACGCGAGCAGCGCGAAGATGACCATCAACGGGTTCATGCCGATGCGTTCACCCACCAGCCGCGGCGTCAGGAACAGACCCTCCGTCACTTGCCCCAAACCGTACACGACGGCCACCACGATCAGGCCGTAAGCCCCGGCAAACTGCAGCGCGCCCGCCGTCAACGCGAGAATGAGGCCGATGCCGAAACCCAGGTACGGAATGAAGATCGCCAGCCCGGTGAACACGCCCACCGGCAGCGCCAGGTCAAAACCGGCGAGTGCGAGCGCCGTGCTGTAGTAAACGGCAAGTATCAGCATCACGAGCAACTGGCCGCGCAGGTATTGCCCGAGCATCGCGTCACATTCGCTGACGAACCCTTCAATGGCTGGCCGCAGGCGCGGCGGCACCAGGCCAGCGGCGCGTTTCACCAGTTTGGGCCAGTCCATCAGGAGGTAGAACAGCACCACCGGCACCAGCACCACCATGCCGATGATGGCCAGCAGAATGCTGCCGCCAATGCGCGCCGAACTCAGCAGAGTGCCCAACCAGTCTTCGAGATTGGCATTCATGTACTTGAGCACGAAAGCCTTGATGCTGGCGATGTCCAGCGCCACGGGCACACCAAGCTGCTGCAACCAGGGTGCCAGGCCATCATTGAGCCGCTGCGCAAGACGCGGGATCTGCTCGCGAATCAGCGGCAATTCCTTGGAAATGATCGGGACGACGAGCAATACCAAGGCCAACAAGGCCACGATTGCCGTCACTTCGACCACCGCCACCGCAAGAACGCGGGGAATGCGCCGCGCCGCAAGCCACTCGACTGCCGGATGCAAGGCATACGCCAGGACGGCGCCGACAAGGAAAGGCGTCAGCACCGGCGCCAGCAATACCACCACCGCCAGGCCGAGTAAGCCCAGAGCCAACCAGGCGATGCTTTGTCGTTGTGCCGGGCTGAAAGTCATGAAGTGAACACCGTGGCGTGTGCCGATGCGAGCCGTGGCACCTGGCCACCGGAAGTTGCGCGGATTCTACGAGCCTGCCCCTCGCCGCAAGCGGCCGCGTCGCGCCGGCCCGCAGGGCGGCGACTGGTCGGTCGTCGAGCCCGCGCGCGATCGCTTTGCTGCATTGAGTTCTGCATGGCGGTAGGTGAGCCGGGCCGTCGCGCCGGCGGTCAAGCCGGCACCCCTGCGGCGTGCGCCTACGCTGCGCTCAGCGATCCGGCATAGTGGCCGATCAGGGCCAACAAGTCTTCCTCCGAGTAGGGCTTGCCCATGTAGTGGTCGACCCCGAGTTCGGCCGCATGATCGCGATGCTTCTGGGCAATTCGCGAGGTGATCATGATGACCGGAAGGTCTCGCAAGGTCGGGTTGGCGCGGATGTTGCGTACCAGGTCGAACCCGTCCATGCGCGGCATCTCAATGTCAGACAGCACCACCTGCGGTCGTTCTTCGGCAAGCCGCTCCAGCGCATCGAGGCCGTCCTTGGCGAGCACAACGCGATAGCCCTCGCGCACCAGCAGACGCTGCGTCACACGGCGCACGGTGAGTGAATCGTCGACGACCAGCACCATCGGTGCGGCCTTCGCGGCCGCACCTGCCGCCCCGTGCCCGGCTGCCGAAGCGGGCTCATGCAGCGCCAGCAGCGTGGCCCGGCGCGCCGGGTCACCGTACAGCGTGGCCAGCGCGACCGGGTTGTAGATCAGCGCCACCGCACCGGAGGCCAACAGCGTGATGCCCGCCAAGCCCGGCACGCGCGACAACTGCGGGCCGAGGTTCTTCACCACCACTTCCTGGTTGCCCAGCACTTCGTCGACCTGCACGGCGATGCGTTTTTGCGCGCTGCGGATGACAACGACAGTCCGGGTGCGACCGACGCTTTCATTGGAATGCGGGCTGAGTTGCAGCAGCGCGCCCAGCCAGAAGAACGGCATCACGCGCTCACCCAGCATATAGGTGCCGCCCGCATGCGCCTGCTCGATCTCCGCAGGCGTGGCACGGCGCACGATTTCGATCAGCGTGGACGGCACGGCGACCGCGGTTTCACCACAGCGCAACATCAACACCTGGGTCACTGCCGTGGTCAATGGCAGGATCAGCTTGAATGACGTGCCCTGGTTGGCACGGGTCGCGGTGCGAATCCGCCCACCAATCGCGTTGACCTCGGAGCGAACCACGTCCATGCCGACGCCCCGGCCGGCCAGCTCCGTCACGCTGGTGGCGGTCGAAAACCCTGACGCGAAGATCAGGTTGGCCAGTTCGGCGTCGCTGTACTGGCGCGCCGGATCGAGGATGCCGGTGGCGATGCCGCGTTCGCGGATGCGCGCCAGATCCAATCCCGCCCCGTCGTCGCGGAACTCAACGCCGACTTCATTGCCTTCGTGCGAGACCGTCACGACGATCAAGCCGGTGGGGTCCTTGCCAGCCGCTGTTCGCGCCGCCGGCAGCTCGATGCCGTGCGTGACCGAATTGCGCAGCACATGCTCGAATGCACCGGTCATGCGGTCAAGTACGCCGCGATCGATTTCGATCGAGCCGCCGACAATATCGAGCCGAACCTGCTTGCCGGTTTCCTTGGCGGCCTGGCGCACCACCCGATAGAGCCGGTCGGACAGGCCTTCGAATTCAACCATGCGGGTACGCAGCAAGTCGCCCTGCAACTCGCGCGTCATGCGCGCCTGGGCAACCAGCTCGTCCTCGGCACTTTCGAGCGATCGCTGCAGCGTGCGCTGCACCGTGGCGACGTCGTTCACCGACTCGGCCATCATGCGCGTCACTTCCTGGAAACGCGTGAAACGGTCGAACTCCAGCGGGTCGAAAGTCTGCGAGGCGACCTTGGCCGCCTCGATGCGAGAACTCATCTGCGTTTCGGCCTGCAGCTCGATGTCGCGCAATTGGGCGCGCAGCCGTTCGAGGTTGTCGGTCAGGTCGGACAACGAGCCCTTGATGTGGTTGACCTCGGTCTCGATGCGGGTGCGCGCAATGCTGACTTCGCCGGCCTGGTTGACCAGCCGGTCCAGCAGCGGCGCACGCACTCGCACCGCCGACTGCGCGGCCGCCGTCGCACGCTCGGCCGGGACTTTCGCTGCCGCCCCCGAGTTCGCGAAACGCGACCAGTCGATCGCGCCGGACCCGTCCACGGCGCTCTCGCGCGCCGGGGGTGCTGCGGACTCGGGCGGCAGCGCCGCCAACGCCGCTTCCACGCTCGCAGGCTTGGCCACCGGCAACGCGACTTCCGCAAAGGGCTCGAGCGGCTCCAGGCCCGCCGCGACCTGGGTCGATTCGGCGTCGAGTGCGGCGGCGTGCCCGACCGGCTGTTGAGCCGGCTGCAGCGGCTGGAACACCGAAGGCTCGGCGATCGCTGCACCGGCTTGCGCATAGGCCTGCGCATCGCGATTGCGCAGTGCATCGAAGACCTGCGACAACGCGTCGCCGTGTGACTGCAGCTTTTCCACGTCGGCGCTGGAAACTCCGGTCTGGCCCAGGATTCGCTCAATGCGGGTTTCGAGCCGATGGGCCAGCTCACCCAGGCGCATTGCTCCGGCCAGGCGCGCGCCGCCCTTGAGGGTGTGCAAGGTGCGCATGCACCCGTCGGCGTGCGTGGTCGCAGCAGGCTGGCCGATCCAGGCACGCAATTGGCCCGCCAGCTGGGGCAGCAGCTCGAGCGCCTCTTCCTCGAAGATCGGGAAAAGCTCGGCGTCGACCGCGTCGATCGCGTCGATGTCGTCTTCGGTATCAGGCGCGCCTTCCACGACCGAACCAGGGCGACGCGGCGCCTGCCGCCGGTCATCCGCAGCGGCCAACAACGTCGGCACTGCCGCCGGTGTGGCCGGTGCCGCGCCAACAGGCTCAGCGGTCGGGTAGGTCAGGGGCTTCCACTCCATGAAGCCGGAAGGCTCAAACCAGGTTCGCAAGGATTCTTCAGCAGAGTCTTCACCCGTTTCAGGGCCAGACAGCGATCGGCTTGCGGGCTTGTCGCGCCCCGCCGGGGCCGCGGGACGAAGCAGGGACGGAGCCTCAGGCGACGTTGACGCAGGGGGTACTGGGGGCTGGTCGGCCCGAGCAGTGGGTCCAAGCAGCGCTTCGGCCTCGACAACCGCAGGCCGCAAAGGCGATGGCGCCTCTGCCAGGGTTTCGACCGGCGCAAGCGGCGGCGGCGCGTGTTCCTCAGCGATCGAAGGCAGCTCTGACCGGTCTGCCGGTACCAACGCCGGCTCGGCCGGCTGTTGCAGATCGGCCATCGCTCCAAATTCGCTCTCGGTCGAATTCGGTGCCATGTCGGCGGCTGCGGTGACGGCCTCCAGCCAGCGCGCCGAGCTCAACTCGTGCTCATCCAGCCTGGACAACAGCGTGACAGAGGGGTCCTTCAGGAAGCCGGCGGCAAACTGGTGCAGCAAGCGGCGGATTTCCTCAGCCGCATCGACGAACAGGCGCGCTTCCTGCAACGTGCCACGACCAATCGCCTGCGAACGGGTCAAGGCATGCTCGAGCGTGCGCGCCAGATGGGAGAGGTTGGAAAAGCCCACCGTCGCGGAGCTGCCGGCCAAGGAATGCGCCAGCGCAATCGGTATCTCGCCGATGGGTCGGTGCAATTCCATCGCCCATTCGGCCAATTCGGTGGTGAGCCGCCGGGACAGTTCGTCGGCCTCGTTGAGGTAGATGTTGAACAGCGGAATGCTGATGCGCAACGGCCCGATCACCTTGACCAGTTCCGAGTCCGACAGCTCGGCATACTGCGATTCGCGGTCAGCGCCTTCGCTGGCGCGCGCCACGCCAGCTGCGACGCTCGACGGCAGCGAAACTGAGGGCGGCGGCGCCAGATCAGGCGCGTGCGGTTCACCCGCCACCATGACGCGTCGCGGCTCGCCTTCCAATGCCGGCGAGATCGAATGAAACTCCTGGCCCAGGTCGAGATCGATCAAGTCAACGTCGATGTCGATGTCGGCCACCGGGTTTTCGATTGTCTCTGGCAGCGGCAACGCTTCGGCCGCGTTGGAATCGAACGGGTCGAACATCGCCCGAACACTGGGTTCGTCGACAAGCACTTCGCCCACCGGCAGCGGCGCGCTCTGCGAGGGCGCTGCGTCTGCGCCGGGAAGGTCCAGGTCGAACGTGAATTCGAGCTTGGGCAATGCCGGCTCGGCGGGGCGCACACTGCGGCTCGGCACGAACGGCGCCGGTTCGGTGGGCAGATGCTGCGGAACCGAGATCGGCGCAACCTGCGCCGGCGACTGGCTGGTGGGGCCCGCGTCGCGCCGGCCCTCCTGGTGCGCCAGGGCATGCCGGGCCACGACGGACGACGAATGTTCGGTCGGACGCCTGAGCGCGATTTCTTCGACCCATGTGCCCAGATAGCCGAGCGCCCAATCGGTGAACCGCAGCAATTCCTGGTCGGCCGCGCGCTGGTCGGCGAGGCGCGTGTTGTACAGTTTTTCGCAGGTCCAGGCCGCTTCGCCGAAGTCCTTCAACCCGACCATGCGCGAACTGCCCTTCAGCGTATGGAAGGCGCGCCGGATCGTGGTCAGCAGGGGC
This sequence comes from Rhizobacter sp., assembly GCA_031396425.1. Classification (GTDB taxonomy): domain Bacteria; phylum Pseudomonadota; class Gammaproteobacteria; order Burkholderiales; family Burkholderiaceae_C; genus JAEMQF01. Next base: position 21,353 of record JANNKS010000631.1, read on the forward strand.
AACTCGCCCGGCGCCTGGCTCAGCTCGGCCAGGGCATCTGCGGCATTGGTCAGTACCTCGCCCGCCTCTTCCAGAAAGACTTCGCGAAGTTCGTCGTCCTGACCGGCGTCCGTTGCCGCGGCCGGTTTGGCAGGAGCAATTGCCGCTTCGCGCAGGCGCACGATCTCAGGTTCGAGCGTCGCTGCGTCCGACACCGATGAGACAAAGTCCGCCATCGCTTTGGAAAGACGATCGCGCGCTGCGATCATGCCCGCTTCGTCATGCGCTTGAGTGAGCGCCTGATGCGCCTGGCGTGTCACGGCGGCCAGGCCGCTGCGGTCCGCCGCACTGGCCCCTTGCGAAAGGCGCTCCAGGCCACGCGCCAGATCGGCGGGCGAGACCGCATCGTGTGTGGCATCGCGTGCCAGTTGCTGGGCCTGCGCAATGAGTTGTTGCTCGATCGCAGAACTTGCCAGTGCGGCATGCGCCGTCAAGGCAGAGTGGTCCTCGCCGCGCCCCATGATCGGATTCAGTGACCCCGCCACCGTGTCATAGACGAACAGCGACTTGGCCATCTGCGGCTGCACGCTGAGCATGTCGATCAGGAAGCCCAGAGCGCCCAGGTTGCCCGCCAGTCGGTCGAACACACCGGATTGCGCGACCCGCGCCAGATCGATCTCGGTCGACGCCATACCATCGATCTCGTCGCGCATGCGCACCAATGCGGCGGAAGCGTGGTCCATGCCGAGCACCGAAAGCACACCACGCATCGCCGACAGGTGCTTGGGCACCTGGATCAACGGCTTCGAGTCGCTGGTGTCGCGGAAGAACTGGTCGATGAGTTTCTCGGCCTCGGCCAAGGAGGCCCGCAGCTCCTGGACCACGCTGCCCATGGTCTGCCGATCCGAGACGCGTCGGTACAGCTCCTCCATCCACGCTTCCAGCGGTTCCGGATTCTTGCCCTGGCGCACCGCCGCAAGGCGATGCGCAAGACGCTGCACGCGCTCGGCCTGCTCGGGATGATCGAACTCGGCATCCTCCAGCACAGCCTCGATGTAGAGAATGCTGGTGGCCACCTCCATCGCCAGTGGCGCAGGCGGCGCGACACCGCTGTCGTGCGTCACCGCCACCGTGTCGTTCAATTCAGCAGCAATCGTCTCGCCAAGCGGAAACAGCCGTTTCAAGGAATCACCGACGAGCGAGAACTGCTCGGACAAACCGGCAAGCCGGTGCATTTCGCCGCCGGCCACCGCCGACCAGGATTCTTTCGCGGCGGCCACGCGCTTGCGCGCTTGGATCACCCAGGCCGGGTCGAAGCGGCCCAAGGCGCTCACCGCGTAATCGGCGGCAGCGTGTTTGCCCAGCCCGTAGGCCTGCTGCACGGCGCCCAGGCGCGGGGTCTCGCCGGTCGCCGGCCGCGCCTGTGCGCAGAAGAACAGCAGGTCCAGTGCGAGCCGTTCCGAAACGTCGGCCTCACCGCGCGCCATGCTGCGGAATTGCGACAGCAGGCGCGAACCGAGCCGCTTGCTGTAGACGTCGAAACCCAGCAGCCCGTGGGCCTGTGCCTCGAACACGGCCGCCGCCAGCTTCCACGAAGTTGCCGCTTTGCCCTGGTGGGCATCCCGCCCGAGGCCGGCAAAGCTGTCACTCAGGCGCCGCGCCGCATCGCGCGGATCGTTCACCTTCATCAGCGCAAGGAACTCCTGCTCAATCGCGCCGCGCGTGTGAGCGTCGAGTTTGCGCGCCGGCGCACTCGCATCGGCGGGCAGCTCGAGCCAGCGCCAGCCGACATCCCACAAATCGGCAGGGTGCACCCGATCCGCACCTGCGTCTTCCTGGACCGCGCGGTATTGGGGAAACAGCGCGAGCGCCGACACCGCCTTGCCGCCGAGCACCCGGCCAATGTAGTCCAGCAATGCAAACGACGCGCGTTCGAGGTTCTCGACCGCCTGCTGCGTCAACTTCTGCGGTTTGGCCACGAAGCGCACCACGGCCGCCTCGCTCGCGCGCAAGACAGCGGCAAGTGGCGCCAGTCCGACCAGCTCAAGCGCGCCGGCGCTCTGGTGAATGTGAACCCGCGCACTGCGCAACACCGACGGATCGACGACGTCGACATCGGAGCCGGCAAGCGCCTCGGCTTCCTTGACGAAGCGTCGCAGCGCCTTGTGCGCCGCTTCGAGAGATCGGCGCACCTCTTCGTACACCCAGGCCAGGGCACTCAGATCGTCGGTAGGCTCGCTCATCGTGTGGGGTGCATTCCTCGGGCTTGCGCCTGAACGCGGCAGCCCTTTGTCATTCCATTCGAGACTGGTTCAGTGCCCTTTCAGGCCCCGTCTCACGAGATTTTGAATCGCGCGACCGATTGTTTCAGTTCTTCGGCCGTCTTGGAAAGCTCGCGCACCATCTGCGCGGTGGACCGCGTGCCTTCGCCGGTCTGCTCGGTCACGGCGAAGATGTGTTGAATGTTTGCCGCGACCACATTCGCGAGCCGTGCTTCGCTGAGGGCCTGGTTTGAGATCTGGCCAATCAGGTCGGCCAGCTGGCGCGAGACCCGGTCGATCTCGCCCAGAGCACTGCCTGCGGCGTCGGAAAGGCGGGCCCCTTCGACCACGCCTTGGGTCGAGCGCTCCATCGCGCCCACCGCATCCTGTGTGTCGGTTTGAATCGTCTTCACCAGTGCGGCGATCTGGCGGGTGGCGTCGCCCGAGCGCTCGGCCAGACGCTGCACCTCTTCTGCCACCACCGAAAAGCCGCGCCCCGCATCGCCTGCCGACGCGGCCTGTATCGCCGCGTTCAGCGCCAGCACGTTGGTCTGCTCGGTGATGTCGGAGATCAGTTCGGTGATCTCGCCGATTTCCTGTGACGATTCGCCCAGGCGCTTGATGCGCTTGGAGGTGTCTTGAATCTGGTCGCGAATCAGGTTCATGCCGCCGATCGTGTTCTGCACCGCCCGCAGGCCGGACTCTGCGGCCTGCAGCGACTGGCGCGCCACGTGGGCGGTTTCCTGAGCTTGTGAGGACACGTCGTTGATTCGGCCCGCCATCTGCAGCACCGATTCACCGGTGTCGCGAATCTCGCGCAGCTGTTCGCTGGAGGCGGCCAACAGTTCCGTCGAGGTGGCTTCGACGCGGGCCGTCGTTTCCGTGACGCGACCCACCGTGCCCTGCACCTGGGTCACCAGGGTGCGCAACTCTTCGACGGTGTAGTTCACCGAATCGGCGATGGCGCCGGTAATGTCTTCGGTCACGGTCGCTTGCTGGGTCAGATCGCCCTCAGCCACTGTTTGCAGCTCGTTCATCAACCTCAGAATCGCAGCCTGATTCGCGTCATTGACACGTTTGGCTTCTTGTTCCTGACGCTCCGCCTCGAGGCGGCGGTTCTGTGAGACCGAGGCCTGCGACGCCTGGTCACGCACATAGAGTCGCAACATGCCGGCCACACCCGCGGCAAGCAACAACGCGGACAGCAACAACAGGCTCAGCGTGGCAGCGCCAAAGGCGGACTCTTGTTCGAGTTGACCACCCACCACGTCCAGTCCCTTGCGCAGCGGCTCGCTGTCGGCCAGGATGGCGGTCTGCGCTTCGCGCGCGGCCACCAGGCCCTGAAGGTTGGCCAGGATGCCCGACGCCTGGGTGCGCGTTTCTTCGTACTGCTTCAGCAAGGCAACCAGCCGCTCCTTGGTTTCCGGGTCGCGCGTGCCGGGCAGGCGCAACTCAGCGTTGCCGTCGGCCAGGCCCTGAGCGATTTCGCGAAACGAGTTCAAGTCCTTGCCCAACAGGAACACCGCCTCCGGGCTGACGCCTTCGATCGTCAGGAACTCGTTCGCACTCTTGCCCAGGCGCTGGGTGAGCATCACCAGCTGCCCGACCGCCGACAATTCCGCGGGTGTGGCGTTCTGTTGCAGCTTGAGCGCAGAAATCGTTTCTGCAATTTCGAGCAGGTCAGACGATTGGCGATTGATCGTTCGCAGCGCCTGCCCCACCTGGGTCAGGCTCTTTTGCTGGGCGATCACGACATTGGCATTCTTCTCGGCACGATCGACCAGCGCGGATACGGATTCGAGCGCGGGCTGCACTGCCGCCGGCGCGGCAGCGATGCTGCCCTCGCCACTGCGCAGGCTGCGCACGTTCTGCGCCAGCACTTCGATGCTCTCGCGCACCTCGGGAAAAGCCTGGGCACTGCCGACGAGCGCCTGCGACACCGATTTGGCCAGCCGCTGCGACTGCATTTGCGCCTGGCCGCTCGCGCCCACCTGGGCGGAACTGCGGCCCGCCTTGTTCAACGCCAGCGCGGTCGTCAGGATCAGGCCGATCAATCCCAGGGTACCGATGCCAATCAGGATCCGGCGCTGCTCCGCCGGCGGGCGCATTCCGATCAGCGGCAGGCCGCTGCCGTCGCTGTCCGAGCCCGGGGCGCGAAGCTGCTGGCGGGTGTCCGGGAATTCCGTGATTTCGGACGGCGCGGCTTCCGTGATGATGGACGAATCGAAGTTCGCCCCCTGGGGTTGAGTCGGCGCGGCGAAAGTCGGTGCCTGCGCCGATCCACTGCGGCCAGATTTGGCGGTGCTTCGGCTCGCCTTGGACGGCGTCAGCGCTTGAATCCCGCCGGCCCGGCTGACGGTCTTGGCAAAAGACATTTCCGCGCCCAGCAGGCTCGAATCCGCTGCACCGCCCGGCTTGTGCGCCAACCCCTTGATTTTGTCCAGGAAGCTCATAGAACCCTCGTGATATCGGTAACGCGACTGGCGGTGGCCATGGGGCCGGATCAGGCGGCGACTTTCAGGAACGACTCATTGCCTGCCAGTTCAAGCAGGTTGAGTTCTTGCCACGACCGTCCGGCGGCATCGCGGTAGCGCACGCCAACGAAGGCCGGGCGGGCGCTGGTTTCGTCCTTTTCCGCGGTCAGTTGCTCTTCACTGCGCAGACCCGAGAGGCGCTCGACCAACAAGGCGCAGTTGATGTTGCACTGCTGGTTGAAGCCGACCAGGCGGGCTTGGTCGCGGCTGAGGTCAACGCGATTCACACCCAGGAACCGCGCCAGGTCAACCACTCCATGCAGATGGCCGCGCAGGTTGGCCACGCCCAGGAACCAGCCCTGCGCATGTGGCACCGCCTGAATGTTGGTCATCGGAAATATTTCGCCCGCCTCGCGCAGCGGGAACAAGAAGCCACGCCCACCGCACTCGACGGCCAGCCACGACTTGCCGCTTTGCTGCGTCTTGGCGGCCGAAAGCCGTTCGGAAAGCCGACTCTGGAGTTCGCGCAGCGCGTCCTTGTTGGCCATTCAGTTCGGTCCCTCAGGCCGCTCGCGCAGCAGCTTCGCTTGCCATCAGATCGGCGGTCAATCGAATGCCCGGATCTTGGCCAGCAACTGCTCGGCATCGACCGGCTTGACGATGTAGTCGCGCGCACCTTGTCGCATGCCCCACACCTTGTCGGTTTCCTGATTCTTGCTTGTGCACATGATGACGTGCACCTTGGAAAAGCGCGGGTCGCGGGTGATCGCGCGCGTGAGCTGAAAGCCGTTCTGCCCCGGCATCACGACGTCCATCAGAATGAGGTCAGGCGTCTCTTCGCCCAAGCGACGCATGGCCTCGTCGGCATTTTCGGCCGTGCGAACGGCGAACCCTCTTTTCCCGAGTAGATCGGATAGATAGTGAAGCTCGGTCTTGGAATCGTCCACCACCAGAATCTTCTGGATCGTCATGGTCTTGTCCTTGATGCTGGTTCGGCGCCCGCGGCGCGCTCGTCAAAGAATATCGCGTCGGCTGTTTGTCGATTCAGACTGCGTGGGTTCGGCCGGAGCGGCTGTGCTGCTCGACAGCAAGCAACAACTGATCCTTCGTGAACGGCTTGGTCAGGTAGGCTTCCGAGCCGACCATGCGCCCACGTGCCTTGTCGAACAGGCCATCCTTCGACGACAACATGATCACCGGAACGTCGGAGAACTTCGCATTGCGTTTGATGATCGCGCAGGTCTGGTAGCCATCCAGGCGCGGCATCAGGATGTCGCAGAAGATCAAATCCGGGTCATGGTCGTTCACCTTCGCCAGCGCGTCGAATCCGTCCTCGGCAAGCAGCACTTCATAGCCACCCTGCTTGAGGAAGATTTCCGCGCTGCGGCGAATCGTATTGCTGTCATCGATGACCAGCACTTTGATGCCAGAGGCACCGTTCGGGGCTTGGTTGCTCACCGAGCATTCTCCTCAGTCACTCAGCGTTTGCAGCACGACGGTCAGCAGCGTCGTTTCAGATCTGCACCATCTCGAAGTCTTCCTTGCGTGCCCCACACTCCGGACAAGTCCAGTTCATGGGCACTGCCGCCCAGGCCGTACCGGGGGGGATGCCGTGCTCCAGGTCGCCGGCGGCCTCGTCATAGATCCAACCGCAAATGAGGCACATCCAGGTCTTGGGCTCGCTCACGGCACCTTTCAGTGTTTACTACAATGAAGCCGGATTGTAGCCATGCAGGTTGTCACAAAATGATGTCGCCGCAGGCACCTGCGCCAGATTCTTCACAAATGGCTAGAGGTTCGGCAAGATCTCGTCAGCGCCCTTTTCTGCGACTTCGGGCCCGCAAGTCATGACCTCCGAATCGCCCCAGCACGACACCGAAACCAGCGCTTTGCAGGACCAGCCCGCGCCGGCCTGTGTCATGACGTTCAACGCCAGTGACGCAAGCGGCGCCGGTGGGATGGCCGGCGACGTGGCCACCATCGCCGCGATGGGCGCGCATGCCCTTCCGGTGGTGACCAGCATCGTCATGCGCGACACTGCCGAAGTGTTCGATCATCATGCCATCGACACCGACGTGGTCGTGGAGCAGGCCCGCACGATCCTCGAAGATCTCACGATCAGCGCCTGGAAAGTGGGCTTCCTGGGCTCGGCCGAAGGCGTCAGCGCCGTGGCAGAGGTGCTCTCGGACTACCCGGACGTGCCGCTCGTGGCCTACCTTCCCAGTTTGTCGTGGCTCGAAGAAGACGCCCACCTGGCGTATCTCGAGGCGTTCCGCGAGTTGGTGCTGCCGCAGGCCGAGGTCCTGGTCGGAAGCCACCAGACGCTGACCGACTTCCTGCTCCCCGAATGGGACAGCGAGCGCCCTGCATCCCCACGCGAACTCGCCGTGGCCGCGGCGGAACATGGCACCAAATTCGTGCTTGTGACCAGCGTTCCATTGCCCGAGCAGTTCATGGACAACGTGCTGGCCTCCCCGCAGGGCGCCATCACGGGTGAGAAATTCGAGCGTTTCGAGGTCAGTTTTGTCGGTGCCGGCGACACCTTGTCGGCGGCGCTGGCGGCCCTGCTCGCCTCCGGGGCCGAGTTGCACGCAGCCGTCGGCGAAGCGCTTGCCTTCCTTGACCAGGCACTTGACGCCGGCTTCCGCCCAGGCATGGGCAATGTGATCCCGGATCGTTTCTTCTGGGCTGTTCCGCCCGGCGACGACGAAGAAGGCGCCGCGTCGGATGCCGATGACGACGAACAAACACCAAAGAGCCCGCGCCACGTGCACTGAACACGGCGGCCCAGCGCGCAACGCGAGAGTGCATGCCCATGCTGACCACCTGAGCCCATGAACCGCAGCAACAGCGAACTTTTCGAACGTGCCCAGCGGGTCATTCCCGGCGGCGTCAATTCGCCAGTGCGCGCGTTTCGCGCCGTCGGCGGCACACCGCGTTTCATCGCGCGCGCCAGCGGTGCCTACATGTTCGACGTCGAAGGCCAGCGCTACATCGACTACATCGGCTCCTGGGGGCCGATGATCCTCGGCCACGGGCACCCGGCCGTGCTGGAGGCGGTGCAGCGCGCCGCCACCGACGGCTTCTCGTTCGGCGCCCCGACGGAACGCGAGATCGAACTCGTCGAAGAAATTCTCGCGGTGATTCCGGGCATCGACCAGCTGCGGCTCGTCAGCTCGGGAACCGAGGCGGCCATGAGCGCGCTGCGCCTGGCACGGGGTGCCACCGGTCGCAGCCGCATCGTCAAGTTTGAAGGCTGTTACCACGGCCATGCCGACGCGCTGCTGGTGAAGGCCGGCTCCGGCCTGGCCACGTTCGGCCACCCAACCAGCGCGGGCGTTCCCATCGAAGTGATTCAGCACACCCTCGTGCTCGAGTACAACAACCTCAGCCAGCTCGAGGAGGCATTCGCGTTGCACGGCGCCTCGCTGGCCTGCGTGATGATCGAGCCGATTGCCGGCAACATGAACTTCGTGCGCGCCAGCGTGCCGTTCATGCGCCGCCTGCGCGAACTGTGCACCCAGCACGGCGCCCTGCTGATCCTGGACGAAGTGATGAGCGGGTTTCGCGTCGCGCTGGGTGGCGCGCAGAGCCTATACGCGCAGCAGATCCCGGGCTTCCAGGCCGACATCCTCGTGTACGGCAAGGTCATCGGCGGTGGCATGCCGCTGGCCGCCTTCGGCGCCCGGCGCGACCTGATGCAGCAGCTCGCGCCCACGGGCCCGGTCTACCAGGCCGGTACGCTGTCCGGCAATCCGGTGGCGACCGCGTGTGGCCTGGCCACGCTGCGCGAAATTCGCAAGCCAGGTTTCTTTGATGCACTGACAGCTCGCACGCGCGCTCTGGTGCGCGGCCTCGTGGCTGTGGCCCGACAGGCCGGCGTGCCGATGGTGGGGGAGTCCGAAGGCGGCATGTTCGGTTTCTTCTTCGCCAACGAGCTTCCGCAGAACTATGCTGCGGTGCTGGCCACCGACAAGGAGCGCTTCAACGCCTTCTTCCATGCCATGCTGGGCCAGGGTGTCTATTTCGCGCCGGCGCTGTACGAAGCAGGCTTTGTCAGTGCGGCGCACAGCGCGGCGGACATCGACGCGACGATTGCCGCGGCACACACCAGCCTGAAAGCGTGAACCCGCGCGGCCTGCTGGCCAGGCGCGCGCTTTCGATCGCCGCCACCGCGAAGCGGCAGCACTTCCGCAATCAGGGCTTTGGTGGCATACGCCGCACACGTACCGGCGTCTGGCGTTGCAGGCCGCCCTGCGCAGGCTCCTAGAATCGTTTCATGCACATTCACATTCTGGGCATCTGCGGTACCTTCATGGGCGGCCTGGCGGGCCTGGCGCGAGCCAGCGGGCATAAGGTCACGGGGTGCGACGCCAACGTCTACCCGCCGATGAGCGATCAGCTGCGTGCCCTCGAGATCGAACTGATCGAGGGCTACAGCGCCGATCAGCTGTCGATCCGGCCTGACCTGTTCATCATCGGCAACGTCGTCACGCGTGGCAATGCGCTGATGGAAGCCATCCTCGACGGCAACCTGCCGTTCACAAGCGGGCCGCAATGGCTCGCCGACAACGTGTTGCGTGGTCGCCATGTGCTGGCGGTTGCCGGCACGCACGGCAAGACCACGACCACCTCGATGCTCGCCTGGTTGCTCGAGCAGGCCGGCCTCGAGCCCGGCTTTCTGGTCGGTGGCGTGCCCTTGAACTTTGGCGTCTCGGCACGCCTGGGCAACACCCGCACCGCCTTGCCCGGCGGCACGGTGGCCCCGTTCGTGATCGAAGCCGACGAATACGACACAGCGTTCTTCGACAAGCGCAGCAAGTTCATCCACTACCGGCCACGCACCGCGATCCTGAACAACCTCGAGTTCGACCACGCCGACATCTTCGATGACCTGGCCGCCATCGAACGCCAGTTCCATCACTTCGTGCGCACCGTGCCGGCCAAAGGCCGGGTCGTGGTCAACGCGCGCGACGAAGCGCTGCAGCGCGTCATCGCGCAGGGCTGCTGGAGCGAGGTGACACGCTTCGGCGCGCGCAAGGAGGAGCCCGGCACCTTGCGCGCGCGCGGTGAACCGCATGGCTTCGATGTGCTGCGCGGAAGCTTGAAAATTGCCCGTGTCGACTGGGGCCTGTTGGGCGAGCACAACCAGCTCAATGCCCTGGCTGCGATCGCAGCGGCGGAACATGTCGGTGTGGCGCCCGCCAGCGCCGCGAAGGCCCTGGCGAGTTTCGAAAACGTACGACGGCGCCTGGAGCTGCGCGGGCAGGCGGGCGGTGTGTCGGTGTATGACGACTTCGCCCACCACCCCACTGCGATTCGAACCACCGTCAATGGGCTGCGGCGCAGGGTCGGACCGGAGCGGATCCTGGCCGTGTTCGAACCGCGTTCGAACACGATGAAGCTGGGCTCGATGAAAGCGCAGCTGCCCTGGGCACTCGAAGAGGCCGACCTGGTGTTCTGCCACGCCGGCGCACTGAGCTGGGACCCTCGCGAATCACTCGTTCCGCTGGGCGACCAGGCCAAGGTGTACGACAACGTCGATGCGCTGGTCGCCGGCATCAAGGCCAGCGCACGTCCCAGAGACCATGTGCTGTGCATGAGCAACGGCGGGTTCGGTGGCATTCACGCCAAATTGCTCGCTGCGCTGGCCGCCAAGTGAGATGAATGCGCGTCACGCTTGAACGCAGCGCCCATCACCCATCTGCTCTACCTGCACGGGTTTCGTTCGTCGCCGCAGTCCACCAAAGCGCAACGAATGGCGCAGTGGGTGGCGCAGCAGCGGCCCGATCTCTGCTGGCGCTGCCCGCAACTTCCCGCTTCACCCCAAGACGCGCTGCAACAGATCTTCGCGCAGGTGCGCGATTGGCCGGTTCAGCACATGGCCGTGGTCGGCAGTTCACTGGGCGGGTTTTACGCCACCGTGGTTGCAGAGCGGCTGGGCTGCCGGGCGGTGCTTCTCAACCCCGCGGTCGATCCGGCGCGCGACCTGGTCCAGCACATCGGTGAAACGACCACCTGGCACAGCGACGAGAAATTTTTCTTCCGCGCCGAGTTCGTCGACGAACTGCGCGCCATGCATCCGCGCCACATCAGCCTACCCGAACGCTATTTCGCCGTGATCGCCAAGGGCGACGAGCTGCTGGACTGGCGCGAAATGCAGGGCCGTTACGCGGCGTGCCAGGTCAAGTTGCTCGAAGGCGGTGACCACGCCTTGAGCGATTTCGACGCTCACCTGCCCGACGTCGTGAAGTTCCTCGGTCTGGACCGCCCGCCGGTCTGCTAGACGCCCGGCGTGCTCCAGTACCAGATGGTGCGCAGGACGCGCCCCCAGACTTCAATGTTGAACCAGAACAGCGCGGCCGCGAACGACAGGCGGCGCAGCGTCCGGGCGCGTTCGATCCAGACTTCAATGTCGGCGACGATGAACAGCACGAAGCTGAACACGGCGGCGCTGAACAGGCCCCCGGTCACGATCGACATGATCCAGCGAAACACAGTCATCGTCTCGACCTCACAGAATCATGGCCATTCGTTCCAGGATGAGCACGGCGAAGAAGCCCAGGGCTGCGATCACCGTCCACTTCACGACGCGCAGTCCCCACACGCGCCAGCGCGTCTGGCCGGTGCCAACGTACATCGCAAAGCACAACAGGCCCGCGACAAGCAACAGGAGCACGATCCATCGAAAGATCAGCATGGTTCAACGCGGTCTCGCTTACCAGGCCGGTGCCAGTTCGGCCAGCCCGGCGGGAATCTGGTTTGCCGCGTCAAACGTCACGATCGAGTACGCGTTCTTGTCGGCCAGCACGGCGCGCAACAGCTTGTTGTTCAACGCGTGGCCCGACTTGAAGGCGCTGTACGCCGCCAGCAAGGGGTGGCCGATGAGGAACAGGTCGCCGATCGCGTCGAGGATCTTGTGCTTCACGAATTCGTCGTCGTAGCGCAGCCCGTCGCTGTTGAGCACGCGGTGTTCGTCGACGACGATCACGTTGTCCATGCTGCCGCCCAGGCCCAGGCCGCGTGAACGCATCATGTCGACATCCTTGCTGAAGCCGAATGTCCGGGCGCGCGCGATCTCGCGTTTGTACTGACCCGCACCCATGTCGAACTCGACGCGCTGGCCGGTGGAATTGACCGCGGGGTGATCGAAGTCGATCTCGAAACCGAGCTTGTAGCCCTCGAACGGCTGCAGCTGCGCCCACTTCAAGCCACTGCCTTCACCCTCGCGAACCTCGACGGTCCGATGAATGCGCATGAAACGCTTGGGCGCCTTCTGCAGTTCGATGCCGGCGTTTTGCAGCAGGAACACGAACGCCGCCGCCGACCCATCGAGGATCGGCACTTCTTCGGCCGAGATGTCGATGATCAGGTTGTCCAGCCCCAGGCCCGAACACGCCGACAACAGGTGTTCAACCGTGTTGACCTTCGGCCCATCGGGCGCGCCGTCGGCCGACAAGGTAGTGGCCATGCGCGTATCGCAGACGTTCAGCGCACGGGCGTGGATGTCCACTGCGGTTGGCAGGTCGGTGCGACGGAACACCACGCCGGTGTCGGGCGGGGCGGGCCGCAACGTCAACTCAACCCGCTGCCCACCGTGCACGCCCACGCCCACGGCGCGGGTCATGGCCTTGATCGTGCGTTGCGCAATCATGCGGCGATTCTAGAGCTCAGAACTGTGCGAAGTACTTCGCACGGGGCCGGCGCATCCGTCCTTGGGATGAGACGCATGGACGGTAGCGCCGGCGCGCCGGACTTCAATCGGCCTGTTTGCGCAGAAAGGCCGGAATCTCGATCTCGTCCATGCCGTTGCTTGCCAATGCGTCCACCTTCGCGGCGGCCGCACGCCCGCTGCGCCAGACGCTGGGCGTGTTCAATGAGCCATAGTCCGTCGTCGCCGACCCTTGCTGTATCGGCTGGGTCAGGATGGGCACGTTGTCGGTGCCGGTGCGTTGCACCGGCGCGCTGTGCACCACGCTGATCGGCGTCTGGGCACGACGTGCGCCGTTCAGGCCGGTGGCGATGACGGTTACGCGCAGCTGGTCACCGAGGCTTTCGTCGTAGGCGGTGCCGTAAATGACATGCGCGTCTTCGGCGGCATAGCGGCGGATCGTGTTCATCACGTTGCGGCTCTCGCTGAGCTTGAACGTGTTGCGATTCGCCGCGATCAGCACCAGCACGCCGCGTGCGCCCGACAGGTCGATGCCTTCAAGCAACGGGCAGGCGACTGCCATTTCGGCCGCCTTGCTGGCGCGGTCCGGGCCGCCCGCAATGGCCGTTCCCATCATTGCCTTGCCGGGTTCGCTCATCACCGTCTTCACGTCTTCGAAGTCGACGTTCACCAGGCCCGGAATGTGGATGATGTCGCTGATGCCGCCGACGGCGTTCTTCAGCACGTCGTTCGCGTAGGCGAACGCCTGGTCCTGGGTGACGTCTTCGCCAAGCACATCGAGCAGCTTGTCGTTCAGGATCACGATCAGCGAATCGACGTTCGCTTCGAGTTCTGCCAGGCCTGAATCGGCTGCCTTCATGCGGCGCTGTCCTTCGAATTCGAACGGCTTGGTCACCACACCCACCGTCAGGATGCCCATCTCGCGCGCCACGCGCGCGATCACCGGCGCCGCACCCGTGCCGGTTCCGCCACCCATGCCGGCGGTGATGAACAGCATGTGCGCACCGTCGATAGCCTGGCGAATGCGATCGACCGCCTCTTCGGCCGCGGCGCGGCCCGCTTCGGGCTTCGCACCTGCGCCCAGGCCGGTGATGCCGAGTTGAATCAGCTGGTGCGCCGCCGAGCGGTTCAGCGCCTGCGCGTCGGTGTTCGCGCAAACGAATTCGACGCCCTGCACACATTCGGAAATCATGTGCTCCACGGCGTTGCCGCCTCCGCCCCCGACGCCGATCACCTTGATCTGCGTGCCGAGGTCAAATTCTTCGATCAATTCGATTGCCATGCTGTTTCTCCTGTCCCAGTGTCGAATGCCATTGATGGTCTTGGATTGCCGAGTTGAGCCGCCACGCTGGTCGGCGGATCGCGCCCGCGCATCGCGCGGGTGTCCCGGGTCATGCCGGCCCAACCCTCCTTGATCGCTGTCTTGCAGCTTTTCATGGTCTTCCCCCTTCTCTGTTGTTGACCTCAAAAATTGCCGAGGAACCAGTCTTTCGCACGCCCCACCAGCGTCTTCACCGACCCCGCCTGCTGCGCAGCACGCAGCCCGCGCGAACGTCCCAGGCGGGCCTCTTCAAGCAGGCCCATCACGGTGGCGGACCGCGGATTGGCCACCATGTCGGACAACGCCCCGCTGTAGGTGGGGTTACCGCGTCGCACCGGCTTCAGAAAGATGTCTTCACCGAGTTCGACCATGCCAGGCATCACCGCCGAGCCGCCGCAGATCACGATGCCCGACGACAGCAATTCCTCGCAGCCCGATTCGCGAATCACCTGATGCACCAGCGAATAGATTTCTTCGACGCGCGGCTCGATCACCCCGGCGAGCGCCTGGCGCGACAACATGCGCGGCGCGCGGTCGCCCAGCCCCGGCACCTCGAGCTGGCTCTGCGGGTCGGCGAGCAGCTGCTTGGCCACGCCGTATTCGATCTTGATGTTTTCGGCGTCTTTCGTCGGCGTGCGCAATGCCATCGCGATGTCGCTGGTGATCAGGTCACCGGCGATCGGAATCACCGCGGTGTGACGGATCGCGCCGTCGGTAAAGATCGCGATGTCGGTGGTGCCCGCGCCGATGTCGACGAGCGCAACGCCGAGGTCTTTTTCGTCGTCGGTGAGCACCGCGTGGCTCGACGCACTCGGGTTGAGCACCAGCTGGTCCACCTCAAGGCCGCAGCGGCGCACGCACTTGACGATGTTCTCCGCCGCGCTTTGTGCGCCGGTGACGATGTGCACCTTCACCTCCAGGCGCCCGCCGCTCATGCCCACCGGCTCCTTCACTTCGTGGCCGTCGATCACGAACTCCTGCGGCTCGACCAGCAACAGACGCTGGTCGTTCGGGATGTTGATCGCTTTCGCGGTTTCGACGACCCGTGCCACGTCCACCGGCGTCACTTCCTTGTCGCGCACGATCACCATGCCGGTGGAGTTCTGGCCGCGAATGTGGCTTCCGGTGATGCCGGTGTAGACGCGCGTGATCTTGCAGTCGGCCATCATCTCGGCCTCTTTCAAGGCCTGCTGAATCGCCTGCACGGTGGCGTCGATGTTCACCACCACGCCGCGCTTGAGCCCGTGGGTGGGCGCCACACCCAGACCGGCAATGCGCAGCTCACCGCCAGGCAGCACTTCGGCGACCACCGCCATCACCTTGGAGGTGCCGATGTCCAGGCCGACGACGAGATCCTTGTAGTCCTTGGCCATCGTCAGTTCCTTGGGGGTCCAGCGTCTGTCACGGTCGAAATGCCCTTCAAACGCACGGCATAGCCCTGGTGATGCCGCAAGTCGGCGTACAGCAGCGGCCGCTCATAGCGCGCCAGCACACCGCCCACCGTGCTGATGAATTGCTCGGTGCGCTGCACCAGTTCGGGCTCGGTGCCACGACCAAGCTCGATCTCGGCACCGCTGTCGAGTTCGACCGACCAGCTGCCGCGCCCGCTGAGCGTCAAGGCGGCGATGTGCGCGTTCAGTGCTGCGAACTGCGGTTCGAGCCGGCGCCACAGCGCGAGCATCGCTGCCGAACTGCCGTCGGGGCCTTGCAGTGTGGGCAGGTCTTCATCTTCCACATCGCCCAGGTTGACGGCGAAGACTTCGCCTTGCATGTTCACCAGTTGGTCCGAGCCGCTGCCCCAAAGCGCGGCCGCCCGGTGCTCCTCGACCCGCACCGCCAGACGGTTCGGCCAGACCCGGGTCACCACCGCCTTGCGCACCCACGGCACCGCTTCGAAGGCGCGCCGCGCCGCGCCGAGATCGAGGGTGAAGAAACTGCCGTTCAGGCGTGCGGCGGTGTGGGCGCGAAGCGTGGCCGCGCTGTTGCGGGTGACCTCGCCTTCCATGCGGATCGCGCGGATGCTGAACACCGGTTGGCGGATCGCCCAGTTCAGAGCCGCCGCCAACAGCGCCAACGCGGCGACGGCGGCGAGCACCAGTGCGGTCGCGTTCATTGCGCGCACATCGGCCGGCAGGGCGGGGTCAAGGGCTTGCGACAGAGCCATGGTGTCAGACATCCAGCCCAGCCTGGGCAAGCAGCTGCAGACACAGCTGCGGGTAACTGATGCCGGCCGCCAAAGCGGCCATCGGAACGAGCGAATGCGAAGTCATGCCTGGGCTGGTGTTGAGCTCGAGCAGGAACGCCTTGCGGTCGGTGGCACGCAGCATCAGGTCAACCCGGCCCCAGCCGCGGCATCCCAGCGCGCGGTACGCCTGCAATGCCAGTTGCTGGACCTGCTCCTCTTCCTGAGGTGGCAGGCCGCTCGGGCACAGGTAGCGGGTCGCATTGCTGAAGTACTTGTGCTGGTAGTCGTAGTTGCCGTCCGGCGCGACGATGCGTATCACCGTCAAGGCGCGTGCGTTGCGGCCTGCGCCGAGCACCGCGCAGGTCAGTTCCTCGCCGGCAATGAACTCCTCGCACAGCAGATCGGGGTCGTAGCCGGTGGCCAGCGACACGGCGGCCTGCATCTGCGAATAGCCTTCCACCTTCGTGATGCCGATCGACGAGCCTTCGCGCGGCGGTTTCACGATCAGCGGCAGGCCCAGTTCATCGGGCACGCTGACGATGCGATCGCGCGTTTGCGCCTCGGGCGCCAGCCAAACGTAGCGCGGCGTCGGCAGGCCTTCGGCGATCCAGACGCGTTTGGTCATCACCTTGTCCATCGCGATCGCGCAAGCCAGCACACCCGAGCCGGTGTAGGGAATGCGCATCAGTTGCAGGGCGCCCTGCACCGTGCCGTCTTCGCCCAAGCGCCCGTGCAGCGCGATGAAACAACGCTCGAAGCCGTCACGCTTGAGTTCCCAGAGGTCGCGCCCGGCCGGGTCAAACGCCTGTGCCGCAACGCCTTCGGACTGCAGCGCTGCCAGCACGCCGGCGCCCGACATCAGCGACACCTCGCGTTCGGCCGAACTCCCCCCCATCAGCACGGCCACCTTGCCCAGCGACGCGCTCACAGCATTCATGCTTCTACCCTCAACAGTTCCGCCACCTGTGCCGGCACGTTGGCGATCGAACCGGCGCCCATCGAGATCACCACGTCGCCACCACGCGCCTGTTCCACGATGGTTCGCGGCATGTCGGCAATCTGGTCGACGAACACCGGGTCGGTCTTGCCGGCCACCCGCAGCGCGTGCGCCAACGCGCGGCCGTCGGCCGCTGCGATGGGCGCCTCGCCGGCCGCATAGACGTCGGCGAGCAGCACGCCGTCCGCCTGCCCCAGCACCTTCACGAAGTCTTCAAAACAATCTCGCGTGCGGGTGTAGCGGTGCGGCTGAAAGGCGAGCAACAGGCGCCGGCCCGGAAATGCACCGCGCGCTGCTTCCAGCGTCGCGGCCATCTCCACCGGGTGGTGGCCGTAGTCGTCGATCAGCGAGAAAGAGCCGCCGCCGTTGGCGGCACTCGCCGGCAACTCCCCATAGCGCTGGAAGCGCCGCCCGACGCCGCGGAATTCGGCCAGGCCTTTGACGACTGGCGCGTCGTCAACCTCGAGTTCGGTCGTGACACCGATCGTCGCGAGCGCGTTGAGCACGTTGTGCCGGCCCGGCAGGTTCAGCGTGATCGACAGGTCGGGCAGGCGCACACCATTGCGGCGCTGCACGGTGAATGTCATCGTGCCTCCCGCATGGGCCTGCACGTCGACGGCCCGGATCATTGCGTCTTCGCCGAAGCCGTAGGTGACGATCGGTCGCGAGATCATCGGCAGGATGGAGCGGACGCCGGGGTCATCACTGCACAGGATCGCCGCGCCATAAAACGGCAGACGGTGGATGAACTCGAGGAATGCGTGCTTCAAGCGCGCGAAGTCATGGCCATAGGTGTCCATGTGGTCGGTGTCGATGTTCGTCACCACGGCCATCACCGGCATCAGGTTGAGGAACGACGCGTCCGACTCGTCCGCCTCGACGACGATGTAGTCGCCCGAACCGAGGCGCGAATTCGCGCCCGCCGCGTTCAGCCGGCCGCCGATCACGAAAGTCGGGTCGACGCCGGCCTCGCCCAGCACGCTGGCCACCAGGCTGGTTGTGGTGGTCTTGCCATGCGTGCCGGCAATCGCAATGCCTCGTTTGAGCCGCATCAGTTCGGCCAGCATCACCGCGCGCGGCACGATCGGCACGCGGCGCGCACGCGCCGCAATCACTTCCGGGTTGTCGCCCTTCACGGCGGTGGATGTCACGACCGCTTCGGCCTGCGCGATGTGCGCCGCGTCGTGGCCGACCATCACCTGGATGCCCAGCGACCCGAGCCGGCGCAGCGTGGCACTGTCGTTCTGGTCCGAGCCCGACACCGCGTAGCCCAGGTTGTGCAGGATTTCGGCGATGCCGCTCATGCCGGCGCCGCCGACGCCGACGAAGTGGATGCGTTTGACGGCGTGTTTCATGCCGCGTCCCTCCGCGCGCCGAGGCACTTCGCCGGCACCCGTGACCCTGCGACGAAATGGATGCGCTTTACGGCATGTTTCATGCGGCCACCAACTGTTCAATCTGATCGGCCACGCGCGCCGCTGCATGCGGCCGCGCGAGTGCACGCGCCTTCTGTGCCATCGCGAGCAAACGCTCGCGCGTCAAACCGGCCAGCAGATCGGCCAGCGCGCGCGGCGTGAGTTCGGCCTGCGGCAAATGAAGCCCGGCACCCTGCGAAGCCAGCCAGGACGCGTTGTCGCGCTGGTGCGACGTGGTGCTGACGATCAAGGGCACCAGCACTGCAGCCACGCCAGCGGCGCAAATCTCGCTCACCGTGACCGCCCCGGCGCGGCAGATCATCAGGTCGCATCCGGCCAGTTCACCCACCATGTCGTCGATGAAAGGCAGCACCTCGGCCTGCACGCCCAGACGTTGGTACAGCGCGCTCACCTCGTCGTGGTTCTTCGCGCCGCTCTGGTGCCGGACGATCGGGCGCTGCGCCTGCGCCATCAGCGCCACTGCCGCCGGCACGTTGTCGTTCAACGCCTTGGCGCCCAGGCTGCCGCCGACGACGAGAAGCCGCAGCACGCCGTCGCGGCCGGCCAGGCGCAGCGCCGGTTCAGGCAGCGATTCGATTTCGGCGCGCACCGGGTTTCCCGTCACCACCGCACCGCGCACACCTTGCGCCGCCTTGCCTGCAAAGCCGAACATCACGCGGTCGGCAATCGGCAGCAGCGCCTTGTTGCTCATCAGCAGCGCCGCATCGGCATTCACGAGCAGCAACGGTCGGCTCAGCATCGACGCCATCACGCCGCCCGGAAAACACACGTACCCGCCCATGCCGAGAACCGCACTGGCGCGGCGCCGGCGAATAATTTTCAGGCAGCTCCAGAATGCACCGAGAAGGCGCAAGCCACCCGTCAGCGTGTGCAGCAAGCCCTTGCCGCGCAGGCCACTGAAGGCAATGGCGTCCAGGGCGATGCCGCTGGGCGGCACCAGCTTGTTTTCCATGCCGCCGGTGGTGCCCAGCCAGCTGACGCTCCAGCCGCGCGACATCATTTCGCGCGCCACGGCAAGGCCGGGAATGACGTGTCCGCCGGTGCCCGCGGCCATGACGATGAGGTGGCGCTGCGTCATGCCCGGCCTCCGCGCATGAGTTGCCTGTTTTCGATGTCGACCCGCAGCACGATGGCCAGCGCGACGAAATTCATCAGGATGGCCGAGCCGCCATAGCTCATCAACGGCAGCGTCAGGCCCTTGGTGGGCAGCACACCGAGATTCACGCCCATGTTGATGAACGACTGGCCCGCAAACCAGATTGCGATGCCTTGCGTGAACAGGCCGGCAAACAGGCGGTCCATCGCGATCGCCTGGCGGCCGATGCCGAACAGGCGGCGCGACAACCAGAAGAAAGCAGCGATCACGCACACGACGCCCACCAGGCCGAGTTCCTCGCCGATCACGGCCAGCAGGAAGTCGGTGTGCGCCTCGGGCAGGTAGTGCAGCTTTTCGACGCTCGAGCCCAGGCCCTGACCGAACAGTTCACCGCGACCAAAGGCGATCAGCGAGTGCGACAACTGGTAGGCCTTGCCTAGCGTGTACTTCTCGTCCCACGGGTTCAAGTAGGCAAAGATGCGCTCGCGCCGCCACTCGCTGAACGTGATCATCAGCACAAATGCGGCGATCAGCACCGCTGTGATGAGCAGGAACATGCGGCCGTTCACGCCGCCCAGGAACAGAATGCCCATCGCGATGGTCGCGATGACCAGGAATGCGCCCATGTCGGGCTCGGCGAGCAACAGCAGGCCCACACCGGCGATCGCAATCGCCATCGGATAGACGGCGCGAAAGAAGTTCTCGCGCGCTTCCATCTTGCGCACCATGTAGCCTGCGGCGTACATCGTGATGCCCAGCTTGGCCAACTCAGAGGGCTGGAAACTCATTACACCCAACGGCAGCCAGCGGCGCGCACCATTCACATCCTTGCCGACGAACAGCACCGCGATCAGCAACGCCAGCGAGGCGACGAACACCCAGGGCGCGAGCTTTTCCCATACCCGCATCGGAACCTGCACCGCCAGCAGCGCCGCGATCAGCGAAACCACGATGAACAGCGCATGGCGTGCCATGAAATGGGTCGGCGCGTAGCGTGCAAAACGCGGGTTGTCGGGCAAGGCGACAGAGGCGCTGTAGACCATCACCAGGCCGAGCGAGACGAGCGCGGCGACCACCCAGACCAGCGGCTGATCGAATCCGAGCAGGCGCACCGGCTGGCCAGTGCCCACGCGTACGCTGTCGCGCACCGGCACCAGGTCGGGCCGTCGACCGAGTCGGGCGCCGAGGCTGGTGACCAGCGCCGTGCCGAACGACACCACGCTCGCCAGCCCACTGCGCAAGTTCTGAAGGCCCGGGTGAGTCAGCACGTTCATGCCAGCACCCCACCGCGTTCGGCCGCGATCGCTCGCACTTCGCCCACGAAGACTTCGGCGCGGTGGCCGTAGTTGCGGAACATGTCCAGGCTGGCACACGCCGGACTGAGCAGCACCGCGTCGCCGCTTCGGGCCTGGGCGAAACACCAGCGCGTCGCAGCTTCAAGCGTATCGTGGCGTTGCAGCGGCAGCGCCAGGCCTTCGAGGGTCGCTTCGATGGCAGCCGCGTCGCGGCCGAGCGTTGCGATCGCACGCGCATGGCGCTGCAAAGGCTCGCGCAACGGCGCAAAGTTCTGCCCCTTGCCGTCGCCCCCCAGAATCACGACCAGTTTCGCCGGTGCCTTGTCGGCGCCCAGGCCGTTCAATGCGGCAACGGTGGCGCCGACGTTGGTGCCCTTGCTGTCGTCGAACGCATCGACGCCGTCCAGTGTGCCCAGGTATTCCACCCGATGCGGCTCGCCGTTGTATTCGCGCAGGCCGTGCAACATCGGCGCCAGCGGGCAGCCGATGGCGCTGGCCAGCGCGAGTGCAGCAAGCGCGTTCGCCGCGTTGTGCCGGCCGCGCACGCACAACGCGTCGGCGGGCATCAGGCGTTGCAGGTGGATTTCCGCCGGCTCGGCAGCCGGCGTTGCAGCACGCCGGGGCGTGTCGTCGCCGGCCTGGGCGCGCACCAGCCAGGCCATGTCGTTTTCGAGCACCAGACCGAAATCGCCGCCGCGCCGCGGAGCTTCGAGGCCGAACCACACCACCGGGCGGGCCGGCGGAGCCGCAGCCAACTTGGCGCGGGCGCGCGGCGCCGCCACGGCCGGCACCGGAACCGGCGCGAGAGCGGCCACCGCGGCGTCGTCCCGGTTCAGCACCATCGTCGTGCGGGCGCCGAAGACGTTCGCCTTCGCAGCGATGTAGGCCGGCATGCCGCCGTGCCAGTCGAGGTGGTCCTCGGTGATGTTGAGCACCGCCGCCGCGTGCGGCGCGAAGCCATGCACGCCGTCGAGCTGGAAGCTCGAGAGTTCGAGCACCCAGACTTGCGGCAGTGAAGCGCCAGCGTCAAGTGCGTCGGCGAGCGTCTGCAGCAACGAGGGGCCGATGTTGCCGGCCATCGCCACACTGCGGCCGGTGCGCGCCACCAACAAGGCGGTCATCGCGGTGGTGGTGGTCTTGCCGTTCGTCCCGGTGATCGCGATGAGCTGCGGCGCGTACGCACGTTCGGCCTGCAAGGCCGCGAGTGCCGCGATGAACAGTTCGAGCTCGCCCTGCACCGGCAGACCGGCTTCATGCGCCTGCTTCAGCACGGATGCCACACGTTCGTCCAGCGGCGACAGGCCGGGGCTCTTGAGCACCCGGCTGACACCCGCCAGCATCTCGGGTGTCAATGGCCCGCGCAAGCGCTGCGCAGCCGGCAGGTGGTCGGCCAGCGCAGCGTCCTGCGGCGCCGTTTCGCGCGAATCCCAGATGCGCACCTGCGCGCCGCAGCGGGCGCACCAACGGGCCATGCTCAGGCCAGAATCACCCAGGCCGAGCACGAGCACGATGCTGTCGCGCAGGTCGTTCATCGCAGTTTCAGGCTCGCCAGGCCGACCAGGCAAAGCAGCATCGTGATGATCCAGAAACGCACGACGACCTGCGTCTCCTTCCAGCCCGACTTCTCGAAGTGATGGTGCAGCGGCGCCATCTTGAAAATGCGCCGGCCGGTGCCGTAGCGACGTTTGGTGAACTTGAACCAGCCGACTTGCAGCATCACCGACAGCGCCTCGACGACAAAGATGCCCCCCATGATGCCGAGCACGATTTCCTGGCGCGTGATCACCGCAATCGTGCCCAGCGCACCGCCGAGCGACAGCGCACCCACATCGCCCATGAACACCTGCGCCGGGTGGGTGTTGAACCACAGAAAGGCCAGGCCGGCGCCGGCCATCGCGGCACAGAACACCAGCAGCTCACCGGTGCCCGGGATGTGAGGGAACAGCAGGTACTTGCTGTAGACGGCGTTGCCGGTGATGTAGGCGAACACACCGAGCGCGGAGCCGACCATCACCACCGGCATGATCGCCAGGCCGTCCAGGCCGTCGGTGAGGTTCACCGCGTTGCTCGCGCCGACGATCACGAAGTAGGTCAGCGCGATGAAGCCGAACACGCCGAGCGGATAGCTGATCGTCTTGAAGAACGGCACGATCAAGTCGGCCTTCGGCGGCAGCTCGTTGGAGAAACCGCTTTGAACCCAGCGCAGGAACAGCTCGAGCACGCGCAGGTTCGAGGTTTCGCTGACCGAGAACGCCAGGTACAGCGCCGCCACCAGCCCGATCAGCGATTGCCAGAGGTACTTCTCTTTCGACGCCATGCCTTCCGGGTTCTTGTCGACCACCTTGCGCCAGTCGTCGACCCAGCCGATCGCGCCGAATCCGAGCGTCACCACCATCACGATCCAGACGAAGCGGTTGCTCCAGTCGAACCAGAGCAATGTCGACACGCCGATGCCGATCAGGATCAGCACGCCGCCCATCGTGGGCGTGCCGGCCTTGACGATGTGTTCCTGCACACCGTAGTCGCGAATCGGCTGGCCGATCTTGAGCGCGGTGAGGCGGCGAATCACCCAGGGCCCGAGCGCCAGGCCGATCAACAAGGAGGTCAATGCCGCCATCACGGCGCGGAAGGTGATGTACTGGAAGACACGAAAGAAGCCGAACTCCGGCGACAGCGTCTGCAGCCACTGGGACAGGCTAAACAGCATTCGGCGTTCCCCCGGTGTTCAGCAATGCCGCCACCACGCGTTCCATCTTCATGAAACGAGAGCCCTTCACCAGCATCGAGGCACAGTGCGGTGCGTGCGGCAAGGCCTCGAGCAGCGGTGCGATCTCGTCGAAATGCAGCCCGGCGGCGCCGAACGCCTGGGTGGCATGGCGGCTCAGCGGCCCGACACCCCACAGCAGCTCGATGCCGCGCTGCAGTGCGTGCAGGCCGACCTCGCGGTGAAACGCCTCGCCCTGGTCGCCCACCTCGCCCATGTCGCCGAGCACCAGCCAGCGCGGGCCGGGCAGGCTGGCCAGCACATCGATGGCGGCGCGCACCGAGTCCGGGTTGGCGTTGTAGCTGTCGTCGATGAGCGTCACGGCGGCCGTGCCACGCTGCCAGCTCTTCACCTGCGAGCGGCCGCTGACGGGTCGAAAGTTTTCCAGGCCCTGCGCGACCGCGTCGAGCGGGCAGCCTGCGGCGATTGCCGCAGCGGTGGCCGCGAGTGCGTTCTTCACGTTATGCCAACCCGCGACCTGCAGGCGCAGCGTGGTCGAGCCGCCCGGCGTGTGGAGCAGCATCGCCCACCGGTCGCCAGACCATTCGGCGTGTGCAGTCACGTCGGCGCGGCCTTGCAAGGCAAACGTCAGCATGCGTCGCGCGCCGGCGAGCTCGCGCCACAAGGGGGTGTGCTCGTCGTCGGCCGGAAACACCGCGACACCGGTGGGCCCGAGCGACGCGATGACCGCACCGTTCTCACGCGCCACCGCCTCCACGCCGGCCATGAATTCCTGGTGCTCGCGCTGCGCGTTGTTGACCAGCGCGACACTCGGCGCGGCGAGCTGCGCCAGCTGGGCAATCTCCCCCGCATGGTTCATGCCGAGTTCGACCACACCGGCGCGGTGCCAGCGGCTGTCGTCCTGGCGCAGCCGCAGCAGCGTGAGCGGCAGGCCGATGTGATTGTTCAGGTTGCCCTGCGTTGCAAACGCGGCGTCACCGAGCCAGGCGCGCAGCATCGACGCGATCATCTGCGTGACGGTGGTCTTGCCGTTGCTGCCGGTCACGGCGATCATCGGCAGCTGCATGCGGGCGCGCCATGCGCCGCCCAACTGCATCAGCGCCGCACCGCTGTCGGCCACCTGCAACCCGGACAGTCCGGCCTCGTGCAACCCGCGTTCGGCAAGTGCTGCCACCGCACCGGCGGCGCGCGCCGCCGGCAGAAAGTCATGCGCGTCGAAGCGCTCGCCGCGCAGCGCCACGAACAGGTCGCCCGGCTGCAGGCTGCGGGTGTCGCTGTGCACGCGCTGGATCAAGGTCAGTGCGTCACCGATCAGCTGCGAACCCGGCAGCAGCGCCTGCGCCTGGGCGAGCGTCATCATGAGCCGGCTCCACGCAGTGCGAGAGACGCCAACGATGCCTTCACATCCGAGAACGGCAAGCGCCTGGCGCCGATTTCCTGGTAATCCTCGTGCCCCTTGCCGGCGATCAGGATCACGTCGGCCGGTGCCGCATGGCGCACCGCGTGTTCGATGGCCTGGCTGCGCTCTTCGATCACCGTGAGCGCGCTCTGCGCCGGCACGCCGGCAACCACTTGCGCAATGATGGCGCCCGGCGCTTCATGACGCGGGTTGTCGCTCGTCACCACCACCTGCTGCGCATGGCGCGCTGCGAGCGCGCCCATCACCGGGCGCTTGCCGGCATCACGGTTGCCACCACAACCGAACACACACCACAGCCGCCCGCCGCGTTTGGCGGCGTAGGGCTGCAGCGCAAGCAAGGCCTTCTCGAGCGCGTCGGGGGTGTGGGCGTAGTCGACCACCACCTCGGGCGCCGTCGTCGGCCCCGGGACGCGCTGCATGCGGCCAGGCACCGGCGTGAGGCCCCCGCAGGCCCGCGCTGCGTCGACCAGCGCGACGCCCATCGAGCGCAGCGCGCCGATCACCGCGAGCAGGTTGCTGACGTTGTACTGGCCGATCAGGCTGGTGCGAATTGACGCGTGCTCGGCGCCTTCAAGCACATCGAAGCCCAGGCCGCTGTCGTCGTACCGGATGTCGACCGCCCGCAGCCGTGCCTCGTGCCGTGCCGAATAGGTCCACAGGTCCAGTCCGCCGCCGCGCAGTTGATCGGCGAGCGCCGCACCGCGTTCGTCGTCCAGGTTGAGCACCGCGGCCTTCAGCCCCGGCCACTGGAACAGCTGCGCCTTCGCGTCCCAGTAGGCCTGCAATGAACCGTGATAGTCGAGATGATCTTGCGTCAGGTTGGTGAACATCACCGCGTCGAGATGCACGCCGCCCAGGCGGTGTTCGGCCACACCGATCGAAGACGCTTCGATCGCGCAGGCCTGCAGCCCGGCGTCGACAAAGCTGCGCAGGGTGGTGTGCAGGCTGATCGGGTCGGGCGTGGTCAGGCCGGGTGCGGACAGATTGGCGGCGCTGCCGTCGGCCAGGGGCGGCACGCCGCTGCCGAGCGTGCCGATCACGCCGCAGCGCCGCCCGAGCGATGCCAGCGCCTGCGCGGTCCACCAGGCGGTCGATGTCTTGCCATTCGTGCCGGTGGTGGCGAGCATCGTCAGCTGCCGGCTCGGCTCACCCATGAAGGCGCTGGCGATGCCGCCGGCGTGACGCTTCAGGTCGGGCAGCGAAGCGACGCCCTCCAGGCCGGCCCAGTCGAACGCCGACGCACCCTGGGCTTCGACCAGGCAGGCGCGCGCGCCTTGCGCAATCGCATCGCGAACGAAGCGGCGCGCGTCCTGCGCTTGGCCGGGCCAGGCAATGAAAGCGTCGCCCGCGCGAACGCGCCGGCTGTCGCTCGCCAGGGCACTCACCCCGCGCGCGCGAAGCCAATCCAGCGCGGCGCTGGTGGACGCGAGTGGCTGCAACGCCATCAGAAGCTTTCCTCGACCGCACTCGCCGGGTCGGCGACGACCTGCGACTTCACATCCAGGTCGGGCGGCACGCCGAGCGCGCGCAGGCTTTGTTGCACGACTTCGCTGAACACCGGTGCGGCGACGTCGCCACCAAAATACTTGCCGTTGCTCGGCTCGTCGAGCATCACCGCAACGATGATGCGCGGCTTGTTGATCGGCGCCATGCCGACGAACCAGGAGCGGTACTTCTTGTCGACGTAGACGCCCCCTTCCTGCTTGTGCGCGGTGCCGGTCTTGCCACCCACCGAATAGCCCATCGTCTGCGCCTTCGGTGCGGTACCGGCCTTGCCCGTCGCCAGCGCGAGCATGTGGCGCACTTGCCGCGCCGTCTCGGCAGACATCACGCGTACGCCAGGCCCGGGAATCGAGTCCTTCAGCAGGGAAGGCTGCAGCAGCTCGCCGTCGTGGGCAAACGCACCGTAGGAACGCGCCAGCTGGAACAGGCTGGTCGACAGGCCATAACCGAAACTCATCGTCGCCTGTTCGATCGGCCGCCAGCTCTTGTACGGCCGCAGCCGCCCGGTCACCGCGCCGGGAAAATTGATTTCCGGCTTGCGGCCGAAACCGACCTGGGTGAACATTTCCCACATTTCACGCGGCTGCATCTGCATCGCCATCTTCACGGTGCCGACGTTGCTCGATTTCTGGATCACCTCGTTGACCGTCAACGCGCCGTGCGGGTGCGCATCGGTGATCGTCGAGCCGGTCACGTTGATGCGCCCGGGCGCGGTCTGGATCACGGCAGGCGCTCCGCCAGAGCCGACTCAAGCGCCGACTCCAGTTCGGGGGGGGCCTGAATAGCATCAGCCAGCACACCGCTGAAAAGGGAGCGGAGGGAAGCATCCTTCATCAGCGTGCGGGTCCCCTGGCCAAAACCGGCAAACTGGGCCTCAAGCTCCTTAAGCGAATGGAGCCGCGAGGAGCTGCGATTCAACCCGTCACGGCTGGACTGCCACCCCTTCTCAACCTCGGGGAGCCGCAGTTTCAAGTCGTCCTCACGGCCACGCAGGGAGGAGATTTGGGCCTGCAGCGTTTCCTGCTCCCGCTGACCGGACGCGATTTCTTTCTCCAGCGCATCCGCATGCTGGCGCAGCTGTTC
>JANNKS010000037.1:0-2251 GCA_031396425.1 Rhizobacter sp.
CTCCTTCCGCCCGCCATGCTCGCCATCCTCTCACCCTCCAAAACCCTCGACTTCACCTCGCCCGCCCTCACCAAACAGTGCACGACCCCCGCCTTCCTCGAAGACTCCTCCGAGCTCATCCACAAGCTCCGTGGTCTCTCCCTCCCCCAGCTTGCGAAACTCATGTCCATCAGTCCCAAGCTCAAGGCCGATACTCACACGCATGAGCTGCGCATCCGGAGTGGAAGTGTTCTACTTCTCCAACGTCCTGCCAGGTAGATCAGCAACGCCTAACCATTCGGTCAAGCGGACTTGCCTTCGGCAAGCCGCTTACCTCAAACGTTGATATGGCTTCTCTCTGTCAATAGGGCGCACCCATCCCCCCGCGAAGCAGTTGTGTTGAAGCGCTGTTGCCGAACGGGGAACGCGACGGAGCCTTTGGTTGCCACCCGAAACGGATGTGCGACGGTTGCTCATGCTGATATTCGAGGGTTGATTACCTCAAGACAAATTTTCGTCGCGGGGCTGCCTTCGCTCTAGGGTCTGAGATCGCCTCACGCGCTTTCGCGCATGCGGCCCACCAATAACGTTGTCGAGGATTCCCCAGTGGCCGCGGCTGCGCCGCGTTCCCCCTTCGGCCTTCAATGCGTTTGCTCTGGCTTGCACCTCCTGTTCATTCATCGCGCGCCTGTGCTGGGGCGCGCCAGCGTAGGGCCTTCAGGCCCGTTGCCTCATGTCAACCCGTGCAGGGTTCAAGTTTCGTGGCCCGTGGCCACATCTGCTTGCCGCGCTGCGTCGCTGCGGTCGCGGCGCCCCACCGTGCAGCGGCACAGTGGCCGCTTCGCGCCCTGATGGCTGAATTCATGCCCCAGCTCATGGCCCCGATCATGGCCCCGATCATTCAGCGCTGCCCTTGCCAGCCCGAAGTCTGCACCTCACGCCCGATCGCCCACACAAATCCGGCCAGCTCACGTGCCACGGCCACCACGGCCTTGTTCTTCACCACGCGGCGTGCCAGCAAGCGCTTGAACTTGGCGTGCAGCCGCAGCTGCGCGGCCCAGGCGATGTCAGTGACGGCCTTGGGCAGCTGGTCCTGGCGCGCGGCAATGATGGGGCTGACCCGGGCGGCGTGCTGGTAGTGCCAGGCCACCTCCACCAGCATGCGCCGCGCCGCCGAGTTGCCCGCCTTGGTGATGCTGCCCTGCCGCCGCCTGGGGCCCGAGGAGTCTTCCCCGGGTACCAGCCCGACGTAGGCCATGAGCCGGCGCGGGTTGTCAAATCGCAGGAAGTCCTGCAGCTCGGCCACCAGTGTCATCGCGGCGATCAGCTGCACTCCGCGCAAGGCCTGCAGGGCCTGCACCAGCGGGGTCAGGCTCCACTGGGGCAGGCTGTCGCGCAGGGCCTGCTCGAGCCGGCTGATGCGTGCGCCCGACTCGGTGATGGAATGCAGGTACTCCTGAAACCCCACCTGCTGCGCGGCGTGTTCGAGCTTGAGTGTGGCCAGCCAGCGCAGATGGGCCGCCGTCCAGCTGCTCTTGCCGGCATAGGCGATGTTGTTGCGCAGCAGCAGCGCCTTGAGCCGGTGGCGTGCGTTGCGCTGCTCGCGCACGCTGTCTTCGCGCGCGCGCACCAGGTCGCGCACGGCTTCATCGGCCGCACCCGGCACGCGCACCACGCTCAAATCGCCCGAGCGCGCCAGCCGGGCCAGCCGAATCGCATCGCGCCGATCGGTCTTGATCCGCTCGCCCGGCGAGCGCGGTATCGACGACGGCGCCACCACGTCGCAGTGCCAGCCCAGCGCGGTGAAGTGGCGCTGCAGCACAAAGCCGCACGGCCCGGCCTCGTACACGATGTGCAGCACGCGCCCGGCGCTGACGAGTTTGCGCATCGCCTTGCTCACCGCCTCCACGCCACCGGCCACCGTGCCCAGGTGGCGCACTTCGGCCTGCCGTGACCCTTCGGCCAGCGCAATGTCGATGCTCTCCTTGTGAACATCCAAACCAACGTACACAGTGCTAGATTCCTGCATGGTCCGTCTCCTCGTGAATTCGCAACGACCCGACCGCCCTTCGGTCCGGTGCATTGGTGTAGCTCGGCTCGCCCCTGGCGCGCAATCTACGGTGTCCCGAGGGACGGACCACCTTCGCTCACGAAGCCATCTTGTCTAGACGTCACAACGAGAGGCCGCAGCTGCGAGTGCCAAAGCAGCTCAGTGCCCAAGAAGAGAGCACTTCCAAACTCTGGCATCAATCAAACTGGGAGCAGAAATGAG
>JANNKS010000067.1:0-1727 GCA_031396425.1 Rhizobacter sp.
CAGGCCGAGGTCGCCCATCAGCGCCACCAACTGGTCGAGCTTGGGCGCCAGTTCACTGTTCGATTCACCGCAGAATTCGACCAGCAGAATCGCTGCCGGCCGGCCGACCAGCGCCGTTTCAATCGTCGGGCGAAACGCCGGGTTCGCCAGGCTCAGGTCGATCATGGTGCGGTCGACCAGCTCCACTGCAGTGGGTGTGAGCTTGACGATGTGCCGGGCCGCTTCCATCGCGGCGCGAAAGGTCGGGAAGTTGACGACGCCCAAGGTCTTCGCGCGCGGAAGTTCGGCGAGCTGCAGGGTCAGGCTGCGCGTGAAGGCGAGCGTGCCTTCCGAGCCGACCAGCAAATGTGCGAGGTTCACGTGCCTGTCGCGCGTGTACGGCAGTTCGCTTTGCGGGTGGAAGATGTCGAGGTTGTAGCCGCCGACCCGGCGCAACACCTTGGGCCAGCGGGCTTCGATCTCGCCGTGCTGCTGTGCGGCCAGGTTGCGCACGAACTCGCCGAGTTGGGCAGCCCGTCCGCTGAGTTGCGCCACAGGGCCGAAGGTCAGCAATTCCCCGCTCGACAACCAGGCGCTCGCACCGGCCACGTTGTGCACCATGTTGCCGTAGGCGATCGAGCGGCTTCCGCACGAGTTGTTGCCGGCCATGCCGCCGAGCGTGGCCTGCGCGCTGGTGGACACGTCGACCGGGTACCACAGGCCGTGGGCCTTGAGTTGCGCGTTCAGGTGGTCGAGCACCAGGCCGGGCTCCACAATGGCTTGACGGTTCGCCGCGTCGACATGCAACACGCGCCGGAAGTGCTTGCTGGTGTCGATCACCAGTGCGGCGCCAGTGGTCTGGCCGCACTGGCTGGTGCCGCCGCCACGCGCCAGCACCGGCACCCTGAGCTCGCGGGCGATGGCCAGCGCGGTGCGGATGTCGGATTCGGTTTGAGGCACCAGCACGCCGATGGGCATGATCTGGTAGATCGACGCGTCGGTGGCATAACGGCCACGCGAGGCGGTGTCGAACAGCACCTCGCCCTGCGTTTCGGCGCGCAGCGCGCGCGCCAGCGCTTCGCTGACGTCGTTGTGCGCGGCCGGCGCGGCGCTGGCTTGCAGGGTCTTCGCGGAATCCATCAACATGGCGGCACCGGGTTCAGCGCGCGGCTTTCGCGAGCGGGTAGATTTCGCCGGCGCGCAGCAACTCGAGCACCGTGTCGCGCTTGTGCTTCAGGTGCTGGACGAGCAGCTGGCGCAGCGCCGCGCCGTCGTGCGCCGTCAACGCATCGACCATGCGTTCATGTTCTTTCACGGCAAGTTTCCATTTCGCTTCGTTCTGGTTGGTGCGAAAGCGCAGCGACTGCACGCGTGCATTGATGGCACGGTAGGTTCTGGTGAGCACCGGATTGGCGGCGGCGATGTTGATGGCCGAATGGATTTGCGCGTTGAGCCGGTAGTAGCCCGACAGGTCGCGTCGTGTGAAGCAGGCCAGCATTTCGTAGTGCAGCGCGCGCAGTTCGGCCAGCTGCATTGCGTCGATGCGTTGCGCGGCGAGTTCGCCCGACTGGCCTTCCAGCGACGCCAGCACTTCGAACGTGTGCATCACGTCGGCCTCGCCGAGCTGGACGGTGCTTATACTCATACGAGTGTGGCAATTCGGGATGCGATCGCTGCGGTGAAAATTCCTACGGTAGAAGTGCATTTGAGCAATATTTACCAGCGAGAAAGTTTTCGTCATTTTTCTT